>JAHIRA010000007.1 GCA_018818905.1 Patescibacteria group bacterium
GAAGAAGAAATAAATAAAGTAGCGGCTATTATTGACCGCTATATATTGTTGATTGGCAATATTGCTTCTCAAGAGAGTCGCAAAGAACAAAAGAAGCTGACCAAATGGTTTGTTGATGTTGCTTCTTGTGAGATAGAGGAGGAGTTGTCGCCCAATCCCAAAAATCAGGCCTTGATTGAGTGTATGTATCGGTCAATCAATGAGAATTTTGTCACCAAGGAAAAAAGTCTCTCTGTCGAAGAGAAAAATATTCAGGTTTACATCGCTATTCAAAGAGCCTTGGTCAAAGCCGATCAACCTATGATTGAGTATAGCCTTCTTAAGCTTTATTACCCGACCTGGCAAGAGTTGAACCTTAATAATATCCGAAAGATCAGAAAAGAACTAGTGGGAGTGCGAGACAGAATTGATGGTCACATCAAGCATCCATTGTCTCGCTATTTCTTGGTCCAGATGCAAAAGTATAACCCCCTCTTTATTATTCTAAGAGACGTTCTAGAAGAAGGTGAAGAGCAAGCTTCTGGCGTGGTCGCTGATGTCGAAGAATTTGAAAATGCAGTTGAAAAGGCTTGCAACGAAGAATACCAGCAAACTAATGCTCGGCTAAAAAGAAGCATTATCAGGAGTCTTATCTACATCTTTATGACAAAGATGCTTCTGGCGCTAGTGGTTGAGGTTCCTTTTGACGAATACTTCTTGGGAGCGCTTGACTGGACTCCAATTATCGTCAATGTTATCTTTCATCCTATTCTCTTGGCCGTGTTGGTCTTGACGGCACGTAAGCCAGGCAAAGATAACACCGAAAAAATTATCCAAGGACTCAAAGAAATTGTTTACGGCTACGAAGAAGAGGGTGGTCCAATAGAGATCAAGAGAGATCCCAAAAAACGAGGAGCAGCCCAGTTGATCTTCAATATTCTCTACGCCACAACTTTTGTTGTTTCCTTTGGGGCAATTATCTTTATTCTCAACAATTTGATGCACTTTAACGTGGTTAGTATTCTCTTATTCCTCCTTTTCCTGAGTATTGTTAGTTTCTTTGGTATCAAAATTAGACATACCTCAAAAGAACTAATGGTGATAGATCGAAAAGAAAATGTTGTTAGCTTTGTTTTTGATCTTATGGTTTTGCCTATTGTTAGAGCCGGTCGTTTCATTTCTCTAAACTTTTCTCGAATCAATGTCTTTGTTTTTATCATGGACGTGATCATTGAGGCTCCTTTCAAGAGTCTGATAGAAATTTTTGAACAATGGCTCACTTTTCTCAGAGAAAAAAAAGAAGAAGTTTTCCGAGAAAGCTAGAGACTAAAATTAAGCAATAAAGTTTTTACTTTTAACCTTACTTTGTCATGCCCAATCCTTTTGACTTAGATGGCCTACAAATCATTTATTTTGGCTGGTCTGCTTTCAAAATCAAGACTGCTGATGCGGTTTTGTATTTTAATCCTAGCAATGTGGGAGAAGTGCCAGAAGAAGATAAAGCTGATCTAATCTTGATCGGAAATAGCCATGACGCAAACTGTTCTGAGGAAGATATTCAGAAGATTATGAAGGATGGTAGTAAAATATATGGTCCCCAAAAAGTCGAAGACACCATTGGGCCAGATGTTCTGGTGGTTACCGGAGGCGATACTTATACAGAAAAAGGTGTTGAGTTCAATATCGTCCCAGCCTACAATGAAGGGAGCTCCTATAATCCAAGAGATTTTGGTTTTGGCTTTGAAGTCATGATTGGCGGCAAAAAGTTATATTTTGCTGGCGATACGGACCTAATCCCAGGCATGCAAGACCGCGATGATATAGATATCGCTTTTTTGCCTATTGGTGGGACGGACGTGATGGATTATCGGGATGCGAGCGACTCTATTGATATGATTAAGCCCAAGTATGTCATTCCTATGCATTATAAGGTAGGTCTCGACTCTCCTGTAGAAAGCTTCAAGCATCGTGTCAGCGGACGGGCTGAAGTTGTGGTGATGACCTAGGATTTCTTTTTCAATCCAGCTGTAAGAATTCAAGCTTGTCTTGAGAATTTTCAGTTGCTATTTGAAAATTTAACTATCTCTGTATGGCAAAAGACGCAGACAAAGGAGGAAGCAAGCGTTGGCCTATCTATCTCGGGATCATTGTAGCCGTAGTCTTGGTGACTACAGTCTACGTGGTTAGAGGAGAGAAAGCTGACACTGGTGAACAGGAGGAGACAAAAAAAGGAGAACAGACGGTTGAAGAACCTCAGGTTAGTGATAACGGCAACTCCAATCCCAATGCGAAAGTTGTGGTTCAGGAGTTTAGCGATTATCAGTGTCCCTATTGCTCCACGGCTCATTTCATTCTTCAGGATCTCAAATCTGAGCTGGGAGACAAGCTAGAGATAGAATTTGTCAATTTCCCGCTACTGTCACTTCATCCCAATGCCAAGAATGTGGCTATTGCCGCTGAGTGTGCCAAAAGACAAGACAAGCTCGTAGCCTACCAGGACTACATTTTTGGTCGTCAAGGTTATATTTCTTTCAGTGATAACCTCGAAGTAGCTTTAACCAAAGGCGCTGAAGCAGCTGATCTTGATCAAGAAAGCTTCAAGAAGTGCTACCAAGACAAAGCTACCAAGGATATAGTTGAGGCTGATGTGAAAAATGGAGAAGACAAGGGTGTAAATTCAACGCCTACCTTCTACATTGATGGAGAGAAGCTTGAGCTAGAGAGTTTTCAGCAGCTTAAGGATGAGATTAGGAAAAGAGTTAACGGGTAGTTTTACGTCTTTGATATGGCCCTGTACCAGCCCTGCGGGCGGTGCAGGGCCCCTCTTGGCGGGGGCACAGCCCCGCCAAATCGGGGGTCCATAGCTCAGTGGTCAGAGCACTCGGCTCATAACCGAATGGTCGCAGGTTCAAATCCTGCTGGACCCACGTCAAAAATTCCGCCATAAGGCGTTTTGGTAAAAAAATAGGACTTAGATAGTCCTATTTTGAACAAAGAGCAAATTATGTTGCTATTTCTTGCTAACAAGAAATAGCAACTATGCCGGAGATGGTGAAAGTAAAAGCTACTAGAACGAAGTTCCATTTGATCTCTCATTCATGCCGATAAAGTCATATTGGGATTTGACAATTGTTTGCTATAATATATGTATGCAATACTACGCAAAATCAATCAAAGAGGATCTAGCTGATCTCAAAACAGATCCAGACAAAGGTCTTCAGGGAGAAGAAGTTATCAAGAGGCAGCAAGAACTTGGGCCTAATGCTCTTGATGAGAAAAAGCCGGATTCTTATTTTATTGTGCTACTGCGCCAGTTCAAAGATTTATTTACCGTTATCCTCTTTGTGGCAGCCGGCGTGTCTTTTCTTTTTGGCGAAAAAGTAGACGCGGTTATTATCTTGGCTGCTCTGGTTCTCAATATAACTATCTCAGTTATTCAGGAAACCAAAGCCATCAAGACCATCAGCGAACTTAAAGAAATTATTGTTTATAAGGCCAAGGTCATTAGAGACGGCAATGTCAAAGAAGTTGATGCCAAGAAATTAGTTCCGGGTGATATTATTCATCTTGACGCTGGAGACAGAGTTCCGGCTGATGCGCGTCTTATAAAAACCACTAGCTTTGAAACCAAAGAAGCAGTTCTGACCGGAGAAGCCAATTCTATCAAAAAAGATGAATCCAAGACTCTCAAAGAAGATATAACTCTTGGAGATCGTCTCAATATGGTTTTTCAGGGCACAGTGGTCACCAACGGCAAAGCCAAAGCTGTAGTCACGGCCATTGGTATGCAAACAGAAATGGGCCAGATTGCCAAGCTGGTCTCTGAAGCCAAAGAAGAAGCCACTCCTCTTCAGAAAAAGATGAAAGAGTTATCAATTTGGATTTCCATTGCTGCCGGCGTGGCCATATTGCTGGTTTTTGTTACGGGAGTACTTTTGGGTCACAGCATGTTGGAGATGTTTGAGTTTGCTGTTGCCCTAGCGATTGGTTCTATCCCGGAAGGCATGGTTTTGAGCGTGACCATTATTTTAGCCGTTGGTATGCGCCAGATCCTCAAGAAAAAAGCTATTGTGAGAGAACTGGTTGCGGCCGAAACTTTGGGAAGCACCACAGTTATTTGTTCTGACAAAACCGGAACTATTACTACCGGTGAGATGGTCGCCGAAAAAATTGTTACTCCAGATGGCGAGTTTCTTATCTCCAAGCTTCAAAAAGATCAAATTGAGAAGGATCAGAATCTTCAATACTCGATGTTGGTTTCAGCTCTCAACAATGATCTCATTGTTGAAGATCCAGAAAAAGGTTGCAAGCGAGTTATTGGAGACACAACAGAAAAGGCTCTCTTTGATATGGCTCTAAGGGCCGGCTACAATAAGTGCAGTCTGGTTGACGATTATCCTCTTATCGACGAAATTCCTTTCGATTCCTATATCAAATATATGGTCTCGGCTCACAACAACAAAGAGAATGGCAAAACCATTGTCTTTGTTAAAGGGACTGCCGAGCGTCTCCTGGATCTCTCAGTCAAGATTTTTAAAGATGGTGAGTGTAGGGAAATCACTGCAGAAGACAAGAAGAGAGTTCTCAAACAGAACGATTCTTTGAGCCTCAAAGGTTATCGCGTCATCACGTTGGGCTACAAAGAGGTTGATAATGAGGGTTTTGACATACAGAAAGATCGAGGCCAAGACATTACCTTTCTTTCGTTTGTGGCCATCAGAGACCCTATTAGAAAGAATATTAGAGAATCTCTTGATCAGTGTCGCAAGGCTGGGGTAGAGGTCAAGATGATTACTGGTGATCATAAGATGACAGCCAAAAATATTGCCACTGAAGTTGGTTTTGTTATCAAGAGCGATGACGAAATCATTGACGGGACAGAGTTTGAAGCGCTCAGCGAAGAAGAGTTAGCCGAACGTGTTCCCAAGGTCAAAATTTTTGCCCGAGTCGCTCCTATTCACAAGCTCAAGATTGTCGAAGTCTTGGAAAAGAAAGGTGAGGTAGTGGCCATGACCGGTGACGGTGTTAATGATGGTCCGGCTCTCAAGAAAGCTGATATCGGCATTGCGATGGGTTCTGGTACTGAGGTCGCTCAACAAACTGCCAGCATGGTTCTTCTGGATGACAACTTCAAGACTATTGTGGCCTCTGTCAAAGAAGGGCGTCGTATTTTTGACAATATTAGAAAAGTGGTTTTATTTCTTCTGTCTGACTCTTTTTCTGAGCTGTTGTTAATTTTTGGTTCGTTGCTTCTGGGCTTGCCGGTACCACTTCTGCCGGCCCAAATTCTCTGGATCAATATCATTGATGATGGCTTGCCCAATGTGGCCTTGGCCTTTGACCCGGCCGAAAAAGAGATTATGAATGAGCCGCCCAGAAAGAAGCAAGAACCGGTTCTCAATGCAGAAATGAAGGTTCTTATGACTATTATTGGTCTAGTCACTGGTCTGGGAACGCTGTTGATGTTCTATGTTCTACTCAAAGTAGTCGGCAAGCCCGTTGAAGAAGCTCGAACCGTTTGTTTTGCCTTCTTGGCTGTTGACACTCTTCTCTACGTCTTTAGTATTAGAAGTCTTAGACATACTATTTTCCATGAAAGATTCTTCTCAAATCTATATCTACTAGGAGCAGTAGCAGCTGGATTTATTCTTCAAATAGCGGCCATTTATTTTGCGCCACTACAGAAAATATTCCGCACCGTACCGCTCTCGTGGCAAGACTGGGGAATTATTTTTGCGGCAGCCTTGGTGCTGATTGTCATCATCGAGATTGTGAAATGGATTTTCTTAGTTAGAAGGAAGAAACATGAATAAAAAAGAATCAACAAGACGTTACCTTAAACAAAGCTGCCTTTGATTGGCAGTTTTATTTTCATATACAAATCCGCGCTTACTTTTTGAAGTTCCGCTTGACAAATTTCCAATTTTAGGCTTAGTTTAAGGTAGGTACCTTTACAATTCAATGCGCTGAACAGCGAAAAAAAGGAGAAAACAAGATGTTTTCACGTTTTTTCTGTTATCTGATCGTTTTTTGCCTCGCAACCCCAGCCCTGGCGGCAACTAGCCGGCAGGAGCCTGTCTCTAAGGCAACAACTCACAAAGCATCAGCCGCTTCCCAGAAGGTTAGCGGCAAATGGTTCTTTTTCTTTGCTCGAGGTACGGGCCAGGTTTGGCCTCGTTACTACCTTGATAGTTTGCGAAAAGTTTTTGCCAAGCCCATTTGGGATCGTCATTTGTGTGATCTTTTAATCACAAAGAAGAAAGGTGGCGATGGCCAGGGCTTTAAGATTCGCAAAGAGTGTTATCAGGGTTTGAAGAAACTTTCAAGAAAACCAGGAGTCAGGATTATCTTGTTTTCGAACTGGGGTAAATCTGACAAACGAGATTTTTTGAAAATGTTCTTCTTCAAGAACGGAAGGACCAAGAAGAAATGGCAGTATGTCGTTAGTCGTCACAGAGATACTGCTACTTGCGACTGGTGGGTTAGCGCCTTCCATGCTTTTTTCAGGAAATCTGTCCCGAAACGCTTGGGTGAAAAGGCCTTGCCACTGAAAGCTAAAATAGGCAAATGCTATCCAAAGCGAGTTGCGGGGCTTGTTGCTAAGGGAGCAAGTGTCGTGGCTGTGCCTCGTCAGGTAGATTTTTTTGTCAACAAGGGGGCTGAGAACCGCTATACACGCTCCCTTCTTGCCAAGCTTAAGGAAAAGCTTGGTGGACAGAATGTTCAAAAACATCTGCTTAATTCTAGCTGTAAGGGGACACTTTGTCTGGACGAGATTAAAAAGAAGTTCCCAAGACTTCCATCTAGCAAGGCTGGACGTGTTCTCTATGTTGAAACTCGTGCAGAGCAAGCACAAATGAGTCACTCTCTTATTCGAGTGGGGCTTGTCAAGCTTGGTGGGGTTGGAAACCGTCAGTGCCTGGTCTGGTGGAGAGGGTTTGTGGCAGAAAACGTCAATAACCATTGCCTCGATAGGTCATGGGAGGTTCTGATCCGAAGCCTGTTGGTTCATCAAGAGGCAGACGATCCTACTATTGGCGGTGGGTGGTCTCAAGTTAGAGCGATGTCCAAAGACAGGCGTTCCAATCTGGGACTGACTTGCGAGCCTGAGAAGAGGCAAATTGCCCTGGCGGACTATCATGTGCAAGGAAATCTGGAAGGCTTCAAAAGAGTATTTCGCATGTCTCTGAAAAATCTTGCCAATATTCGTCAAGTATCCTTGACTGTCCTGAAAAAAGGGCAGGTGAAAACCGCTGGTAGCTGCCAAAAGATCGGCTACGAGTTTGAATGCGAGCGCAAAGCTTCACGTAATGGTTTTCCAAAGCACGAGTGGATCAGCCTCTTTGCGGGATTTTTCCCTGGGGGTTCGGCCAACTTCACTCTGGAGAGATGTGTTGTTGAGAAAGGGAAGCAGAGATGTCAAGAGCGCAAGCTGACCATTGGGCCCTATGCCCAGAAGTCAGAATGTCAGATCGCGATTGTGACATTCTTTATGAGGTATCTCAGAAATCCCGTGCCGACGAGGAGATCAGTCTTTGAGGCGCCTTCTGATTGTCGACCTCGCTTTGCCAAATCGTCGGCCAAGGTCAATCCTTTTCTCTTGGGAGCTGTAGTTTCGTCTGGACTGGCGGTGGCTGCAGGAGTGGCTGGAGTCTTTGTCGGAACATTGGGTATGTCCGGAGCCGTTAGTAGCTTCAATGGAAGATATCAGCAAGTAGAGGCTAAACCCAGCGAAATGGGTTTTGCTGAGCTAGGCAGTCTTCGCGGGAACGTGGAGGCTATGGGGGCTGGTAGCACATCGCTCTACGTAGTATCGGGAGTAGCCTTGGCAGTAGCAGTGACGTTGGGGATTCTCTACTTCTCCAGCAAACCGAAACCTCTCGCTCAAAAACCACTCCCCGCTCGAGATAAAAAGGATAAAGATCATGCGCGCGTTGCAAAAATCAAAAGAATACTCCCTCCTGTTCAGTAGTTCTTTCGACCCATGGATCAATGCTGTGGGTGTTAGTGCCAGGCGTTTTTTCATCTTTTGTATCTAGAAGATGAAGAAGCACCTGGCTTTTTTTTATTATAATTATATGCTAAAGTAAAGAGTCCAAATATCCACAACGGTCTCAGGTACTTTGCTTGACACTAGAGCAAAAATATGATAGAATATGAAATCGTTGCTTAATTTCTAACAAAGACTATGTCTTCACTTTGTCTTCAAAGTCCAAACGGCAAAAGTAAGGTTCTCAATCCCCCTTTCTATCTTGCTGGCACAGTCGAGAAAGGTGATGGTCGAGGAGCAAAGCTTGGTTTTCCCACTCTGAACATTAAAACCGGCAATCTTTATATTCCTTATGGTGTTTATGTAGTATTGGCCAAAATAGAAGAACAAGTTCTCAAGGGGATTGCTCACGTTGGAATTATAGAAACCTTTGATATCAACAAACCACGAGTTGAGGTTCATCTTTTGGATTTCAAGGGAGATTTGTATAATCAAAGAGTTGAAATCAACATTCTCAAGCTACTTCGCCAGGTCCATAAGTTCAAAACCCCGCAAGACTTGATTGTTCAAATGCAAGAAGACGAGAAAATCGCTAGAAATTTTTTGAAAAATCTTTAGATATTTTATGTTTTCAGGTATTATCCAAGAAATGGGCCAGGTTAAGCAGGTCAAAGAACGGCGACAGGTCAAAACTTTTACTGTTCAAGTCAAGAAAGTCCTCAAAGGCCTTCAAAAAGGGGATAGTGTGTCGGTCAATGGCGCTTGTATGACTGTTATTCGCCAAAATAAAGCCAGCTTTGTTTTTGAAGTTATGCCAGAAACTCTTGGGGTGACAAATTTTTCTGCTCTCAAAATAGGAAGTCTCGTGAATTTGGAGGATTCGCTTAGAATTGGAGACAAGCTTTCCGGGCATTTTGTTTCCGGACACGTTGACAGTGTAGTAAAAGTTAAAAAAGTGTCAGAAAAAGGTGATTCCAAGCGTATTTATTTTTCTTTACCCAAGAAGTGCGCCAAATATGTCAAAAGAAAAGGGTCAGTTGCTCTCAATGGAGTTAGCCTGACTGTCTCAGAGAAAAAAGGAGCTCAGTTTTCTGTGGATCTTATCCCATTTACTCTCAAGGAAACAAATTTCAAAAAAATAGCAAAAGGTGATATGGTTAATCTAGAAGTAGACGTTCTGGCTCGATATGTTTTGGACTAGGCTAGTTAAAACTTAGAAGGTTATTATGGTTCGAATTTATCAGGGAAAAGCAAAAGGTTACGGAGTCAAAGTAGGACTGGTAGTTGCTCGTTTCAATGAGCCGATTACCTATACTTTGCTTGCTGAGGCCCAAAAAGCACTGCTCAAACAGGGCGTTGAGGATGAAGATATTATAATCGCTTTTGTCCCAGGGGCCCTAGAGATACCACAAGCGATTCTAAAGATGATGCGCCATCACGAACTAGACACAGTTATTGCCCTTGGCGCGGTGATTAAGGGAGAAACAGCCCATTTTGAGCATGTGGCTAGAGAAGCTTGCCGCGGCATCACCATTATCACTACCACACTCGAAACCCCGATCATAAATGGTATTTTGACCACCTATGATAGCGATCAAGCTATCACTAGAGCAGTCGATGATAAAAAGGGAGAAGAGTTTGCCCTAGCTGCCCTCGAGATGGTCGATTTGTACAAAGAAATGTAGTAATATCAGTTGATATTACGGTGATTTTTCTAAAACTATCTGATTTCTTTTTTTTATAAATACGCGGACAACAAAATGTGTCCGTGTTTTTATTTTTATCTCTCTCGCTTCTAATAATATAATATGATATTATTAGCCTGAGACTATGATCTAATTGCATTCTATGCCCACAAACAAAAAAACTTTCTTTGGTCGTCAAAAGGAGTTAGACGCGATCTTTCAAAATATTGAAATTTATCGTTTTGATAAACCACGTCATCTACTTTACGTCTCCAAGCCTAAAGCTGGGGCGACGACTCTTCTTAAGTATGTTCACCGAAAGTTAAAAGCGGACCCACAAATCGTGCCACTGTATTTTGATTTTTCTAGACTAGCTACTACCCCTGAAGAGTTTGGAAGTGCCTTTACAGAAACAAGTCGACGTCAACTTCAAGCCAGAAACTTTAAGATGACTGGCTTTACTCCCATAAGAGACTCGAGACAAGGTATTCTTGAGGAGGCTCTCTCGTATCCTCAAAAAGCTGTGCAAGGGAAAAATCTCAAGATATTGTATCTCTTTGACAATTTGGGAGAAAGTTTGCTACTTGAGCATTATCGAGGTATCGATAATGTTTTGAGGCTTCTATCCAAAACCACTCTTCATGAGCATTCAAGCTCCATCATGACCACTTCTTATGATAAAGCTCTAAAGAGGTTTCATGACTCAGATAGTTTTCATGCCCCGAATTTAGAAATAGAAGAACTGGGACAGTTTACCACCCGGGAAGCACTAGAGTTTCTAAAAATGCTACTTCCCAACCACAAAAACTCCGATCTGGAAAAAATTGCTCTTCTGGCTTCTGGACAACCTTTCTATCTCAAGAACTTGGCCGGGGCCTTTAAACACAAGCTAGAGATTGATGAAGAAGTTCTAGAAAGAATTTTTAGCAGAGCCATTACAGGCGGTAGTCCAGTTGGAGTTTTTCTAGAAAGTTATTATCAAATAATTCTTCTCAAAGCTCGTTACTACGGCCCGCTCAAATCGCTCATGCGTTTCTTGTCTTCTCATGAAGGTTTGATGCAGATTGAGATTTGTCGACGTCTCAAGGCCAAGCAGGGCATTATGCGCTTGTATCTGAAGGAGCTTGAAGAATTAGGAGTGATTTATCGAGACAAGAGACGATATTATTTTAGCGACTTAGTTTTTCGGGAGTGGATCATTCATCAAAGATAGAATACTGAGGCTCTTGTTTGGACTTATCAACACTCCACCTTCTTTTCATTTTATGCTAGTATACAGAGTAAGGTCACTGGTTTCTTGAACGGCTCAAAAACAGCCGTCAAGGTGTCCTTCGGAATCAGGCTAGAAACAAAAAAATGCCTTCGGACACGGGCTATTTTTAGTAAGATTCCTAAAGCTACAAGTAAATCAGTGACCTTTTTTGTTGCATAAATTTTTCTAAATTGGTGTTCGCTGTGCCACCTCCTCCTTCCTCCCGGGCTGGGCTTTGAGAGTACATCAACTCAAATTTAAAGAATCTTCTTCCACGCTCTCTTAAAGTCAAATCGCCTCCCATCAGAATAATATGCTTCAAAGCCCAGCCCGGGAGGAAGGAGGAGGTGGCACTTGTTGTCGGTGTATTTAGACAAGGGTCCTTGAAAATGCTAAAATAAAGAAAAATTAGACAAACCTAATGCCAAATGATACCAATCGCCCCCCATCAAAATCTTTGCCAGGTCAAGCTGGTGATCCTCTTGAAGAAAAATATCAGCAACAACAAAAGAAAAAGAAGCCAGAAGTCGATTTTGATAACCTGGCTCAGAAATCAAGAATGGAATTGGAAGAAAGCTTCGAAGGTCCACAACCCATAGAAGGTGAAGCCGAGGCTGAACCAGCATTGCCAGAAGAAACAGGTGGCGAGGTTGATAATCTAATGAAACAATGGGGTAAGCAGGGCAAAAATTTCAAGCCGTCATTACAAGAAACGCCATCAATAAGCAAAGAAGAGACACCAACTAATAAGCCAGGTTCAATCAACCTGGATGATAAAATGAGTGTAGAAGTAGAAGAATCAAAAAAACCACCAGTGAAAAAAAGGGTGGTTAAGAAAAATATGGCTCATGAGGAAGATATTACCTCGCCACAAGAGAGAATGGCTCGCCTTAAGGCTCTTGCGGCCACTAAGATAGACAAGCCTCAGCCCAAA
>JAHIRA010000065.1 GCA_018818905.1 Patescibacteria group bacterium
TTGCTCCTTAGTTTGTTTTCTCCTTTTGTACATAGCTTCAAAAGCATAGCATTTCTTGCTGTTTATCAAAAGTTTATATATCCCCAGTGAGCAGTTACGCAAAAAATCATTGACAAGAAATATAATAAGTGTTATAGTGCGAGGCTATAGAAAGTCTAGCTTGCCCTTTGACAAAGAGATAAAGAAAGAGAGAGCCCAAGCTCTTCTTTGAAGACAAATGTTGCCTTTAAAGAAGAGCTTGTTAGGCTCTAATGAGACCATGAATATGTGTGTTCATGGCGGGCATACTTCTACAGAGAAGCTTTTGTCTAGATGTAAAAGCTTGAAGCATGTTTGAAATATCTCTACCCGGTTGGAATAGCTCCGCAATTTGCGGGGAGATCGACATCCGAATTTTCTAGATAACCGGGAGGCAATAAGATCTCATGGATTACCCCCCCCTTTTTTTTAAGGAGAAGAGAAATGTTGAAGAAATTGAAGTGGATTGAAAGAGGAATTGAGAGTGGTTCTGTCGAAGATTTTGGACAGGTCATCGTTGACCTGGAGACCGATGATGCCTACGAGGACATTTTGGTTGACGGAGAGTTGGCCGAAATCCTTGGTCAACGGATTGATGATCTTAAGGACGAGGAGGCTCGTCCGTTTCAAGTTCTGGGATTGGCCCAGACAGGTGAAGAGGTGGCGCTTGTCCTTTACGGCTCGCGCAACCTTGCCATTGGCAAGAATTATATGTATGCGGAGGCCTGTCTGATCCCTGGGGAGCAGGTACCTCTTGTAAGAAAGTGGATTGACGATCGCTGTAAAGCGATCGATGCTGAAAATAACTACAAGAAGCGGGCTGATGAGGTTTATCGAAATTGTGGCCTCGATGCAGTAACTGTGGCAAGAGAACGAGAGGAGGCCTTGAAGATGCGCGGACTTGATGACGCATCGCTTGCAAAGCGCCGCGAGAAAGCTCTCGCAGACGCTCGTGTTGAAAAACCTTCCAAGTAATCTCGTACCTTTCTAACCGAAGCGAAATTCTATCGCTTCTTCCCTCTAAGTTTCTAAGACTTTAGGAAAGTAGAGGAAAGAAAAAATCACCCCTATGTAGGGGTGATTTTTTTATGTAGAGTTGCGATTTATTTCTTGGTTTTTGGCTTATCCCTTTTTTCAACCTTCTTATCTTTCTTTTCTGCCTTCTTTTTCTTATCTATCTTTGCCTTCAAAGCCTTCTCTTGCATAGATTTGGCTTTTTCCATCTTTTCTTTAAACTTATCAACCATTCCAGCGGTATCAACCAGCTTCTGCTTGCCGGTATAAAAAGGATGGCACATAGAGCAGATTTCCACGTTGATCTTTTCGACAGTGGAACCGACTTTGTAGGCGTTACCACAAGCGCAAGTTACTTCTGTTTCAAAGTATTTGGGGTGAATTTTTTTCTTCATAGATAAAATTTAGTTATGAAAGTATTATACCGTTTTTGTTGAGTTTGACAAGGGAATCTTCTGGCCCCTCCCCTTGGCAGGGGAGGGGGATAGGGATTAATCTCTGTATAGACTTCTAGCTTTTTTTACTTGTTATTCTTTTAACCATGTATGTATCTTGAAGCCGATACCCATTTTTCCTATAATACCCTCGGGCCCCAATTCCAGAAATTACCGCAACTTTCTTCAAGCCAAATTCTTTGGCAGTAATTCTTTCGGCTTCTTTCAGAAGCTTTTTCCCAAATCCAAGATGCTGCGAAGCCTTTTTCTTTCTATCAGAAAAATTCAAAGCTTCGCCATAAGTATGTACTTCACGAATAATAGCGCTGTCTTTGAGGGGTTTTAGAAAAACGTCGCTGGATGGTTTTCTAAGGCGCAACAAAGCCAGAATTTTATTCTTCTTTGTATCTTCATAGCTTAAAAAAACCTCTTGTCCATCTGAAGCTTTGTAATCTCTTCTAACGAGTTTTACATTCTTGGCCTCAATATTTTCGTTTCTTACTTCTCGGCAGCGAATGCATTGGCAGCTTGTGTTGGTATCTTTGAGTTTGGCTTGGACAATTTGTCTGATGTTGGAGAGTTTGTTGCCACCAATAATGTCAGGAGCTGGAATGTCGCGACCCAAGCGCATAATTCTCACATAGGGAGGAATTATCTGCTTGATCTTGATAATAAGATTTATCAGCTGCTGATCAGAATAGGGGACAAATTTTTTCTGCTTGTAAAGTTTTTGTAGTTCAGAGTCCCTGGTTACAACGCAGGGGTAGATCTTGATCAAGTCAGGTTGATAATCTGGGTTAGAAAATATCTCTTCAAACATCTCCAGATCTCGCTTAGCATCGGATCCGTACATGTTGGGCATGAGGTGGTAGTTGATCTTGAAGCCGGCGTCTTTGAGAAGTTTGGTGGCGGTGATGGTCGATTTGACAAGATGGCCTCTGTTGTTTTTTTTGAGAACATCGTCATAAATAGATTGTACGCCTAGTTCAACTCGAGTCGCCCCCAGTTCTCTAAATCTTTTAACTTCGGCCGGGGTGATGTAATCAGGACGCGTTTCGAGGGTAAGACCGATGATACGATTCTTGGCGGTTTCGTTACGTTTAAAAACTGTCCGTAGGGGCCGCATTAATGCCGCCCCTGCGGACGGGGCGTTGGCGCCCATGAAACATCGTTTGATGAACGAGGTCTGATATTGCTTTGGCAAAGATGAAAATGTCCCACCCATGACAATCAATTCTATTTTGTTTGTTTCGTGCCCGGTCATTTGGAGAGCTTGAATGCGGGTTCTGACCTGTCTTGCCGGATCAAAATCATTCAAGATGGCTCTCATGACCGCAGGCTCATCAGAAAAATAACTCTTGGGCATGCCCTGTTCATCCGGGCAGTACAAACACTTTCCAGGACAAGGCCAGGGCTTGGTCAAAACAGCAATAGAAGCAATGCCCGAGATAGTTCTGGTTTTTTGCTTCTTGAGAAGATAGAAAATTTCTTGATGGTCTTTGATTTTTTTCTGGTCTATCAAATGACGATAGGCTTTCAGAAGTTCAATATTAGAAAAACAGGGTCGGGCACTTTCCTTGGCGACTTGTTTTTTAAGTTTCTCAAAATTCTCAAGCGTGATATGATCTAACTTGAGGGCTTCGAGAATAAATTGTTCTTGTCTTGAGGCCATGTTTTTGCTTACTATAAAGGTATTAAACCAGAAGAATCATCATTTGAACAGAGATGAGGGAAAAAACGGCCCAAAAAATTCTTGCCAAGACAAAACAAGACTACAATTTTCTGAGTCATGATTTTTCGCATACACGAGTTAGAAGTTGGCCGGAAATTGAAAGCTTTGCCGGTGAGCTAAAAGATAACAGTAAAATCTTGGACGTAGGTTGTGGCAATGGACGTCTCTTCAAGATTCTGTCTGAGAAGAAAAAGATTCAATATAATGGTCTGGACTTGTCAAAAAATCTTATCGAGATCGCCAAAGATAAGTACAAAGATCACCCTGATAAGCCTCATTTTCAAGCCGGCAACGTCATGAATCTTCCTTTTAAAGATGTGGAGTTTGATACAGTCTTTGCCATTGCCGTACTTCATCATTTGCCTTCATATGATTATCGGCTCAAGGCGGTAAAAGAGATGCGACGAGTTCTCAAGAAAGATGGGTTGCTTCTCATGACCAATTGGAATCTGTGGCAGGCCAAATATATTGTCCGTGTTCTCAAAACCAGCCTCAAAAGTATTTTTGACGAAAATCTAGATTTTGGGGATGTTTTTATTCCTTGGATTACCAAAGAGGTAGTAGTCAAGCGTTATTATCATGCTTTTACTCTTTCGGAGCTCGAAAGACTATGTCAGGAAGCTGGATTCAACATTGTCAAAAATGAACTTTCTGGAGAGAGGAAATCATATCTGGAGAGTTTCAATATGGTGACGATTCTTAAGAAATAGGGATTTTGCTATGTTTATGCTTTGGTAAGTGGGCTTTGCTCTCCTCCAAATCCTTCTCGACCTCCCCTTGGGACTAGAAGCCCTTCGGTAAAACGTCCCAAAGGGAGGTCGAGAAGGATTTGGAGGGAGCCATTGTGCTTTTCTGTGTCTATTGATTCACGCTCATTTTACCCTTGCAGGCCCCGAAAATCGTGCTATAATCACCTTACAATTTTATAAACACTTATGCTTCTGGATACCAAGCTTCCTGGCCAGTCTTGTTAGATTTGGCTTGGCTTGGTAGATGAAAGAGGCAGAGACTTAAGGAAAACTATGAAAGAACCAAATCTCCAAGACCTGTTAAAGGCCGGTGTCCATTTTGGCCACCGCAAGAGCAGATGGAATCCCAATATGGCAGAGTACATTTACACGACTCGCGATGGAATTCATGTCATTGATCTGCAAAAGACTGCAGCAAAACTGAGAGAAGCTTTGCTTTTCTCAGAAGAGACCATCAAAAAAGGTGGCAACATCGTTTTTGTGGGCACCAAAAGACAAGCCAAGGACATCGTCAAAAAGGCGGCCGAGAATTGTGGCATGCCCTATGTCAATGAAAGATGGCTAGGTGGAACTTTTACTAATTTTTCTGAGATCAAAAAGCAAATCAAAAAGCTTCTCGATTATAGAGAGCAACAAGAAAGCGGAGACCTAGAAAAATATACCAAGAAAGAAAGACTGGTTATTGAAGAAGAAATTGAAAAACTAGAAAAGAAATTTGGTGGCCTGGTTGATCTCAAAAGATTACCAGACGCCGTGCTGATTGTTGATGTTCCAAGTGAGCAGAATGCTTTTGATGAAGCCAAAAGAAGAGGAGTGACGGTTATTGCTCTTGCAGATACCAATGTCAATCCCAAAGGAATTGACTATCCTGTTCCCTCAAACGATGACGCTATCAAATCTATAGAATGCATTCTGAACTCTTTTTCAGAAACTATCAAAGAAGCTATTGTCAAAAGAAAAAAGGAAGCCGATAAAGAATCTGCCAAAGCTGCAAAAAAATCAGCAGACGAGGCAGACGCCAAAAAAGACAAAAAAGCCGTTAAATAAATTAAAACAATGGGAATAGATCTAACAGAACTAAAAAGACTTCGTGAAGAAACTTCTGCGCCTGTTAGTGCCTGTAAAGAGGCTTTGGACGAAGCCGGAGGCAACTATGACAAAGCCAGAGAATTGATCAAAAAAAGAGGCCAAGAAGTTGTTGACAAAAAATCTTCCAGAGAAACCAAGGAAGGACTATTGGGCTCTTATGTTCACTCCAACGGAAAAATGGGAGCTATGGTTAAGGTTCTTTGCGAAACTGACTTCGTGGCCAAAAACGAAGAATTTATCGCTTTTGTCCATGACGTGGCTCTTCAGGTAGCAGCTACAAATCCAATGTTTGTTAGTATTGATGATGTCACCGACGAAGCTCTGGCTGACGAAAAAGCTAGAATTGAAGAAGAAGTGGCCAAAGAAGATAAACCAGAAGAAGTTAAAGCAAAGATTATTGAAGGTAAATTAAACAAATTCAAGACAGAGATTTCTTTGATGTCACTGCCTCTAGTTAAAGACGCAGACAAAACTCTAGGTGAGGCCTTAGCCGATATCACCGGTAAACTAGGAGAAAAAATTGAAATAGGCGAATTCGTTCGCTTTGAAATATAGATCTATGGACAAATACAAACACAAAAGAATCACTCTCAAACTTTCCGGAGAGTTAATGATGGGGGATCTAGACTTTGGCGTCGATCTCGATCACATGCGCAAATTTGCCGCAGAATTGATAGAAGTTTCTAAAGCCGGTGTTGAGGTTTTGGTTGAAGTTGGTGGAGGAAATATTTACCGTTGGCGACAAGCTCCCGCAGGTTCACAAAGAAATACCGCTGATATGATGGGCATGCTTGGTTCTGTGATGACAGCCCTAAATCTAGCTGATGTTATCAACGAAACACACCAAGCCGAAGCGATGAGCCCCTTGTATATGCCTTTTGCTATCCCTTACTATACCCCCAAGAAAGCCAACAAGTCTTTGTCCGAGGGCAAGATTGTCGTGGTGGGAGGTGGCACAGGGCAGCAATTCTTCACCACAGACACTGGGGCCGCAGTGCATGCCTTGCAAACTCAAGCCGAAGCAGTTCTCAAAGGGACCAATGTCGATGGAGTTTATTCAAAAGACCCAAGCACTAACCCAGAAGCCAAGAAGTATGATAAGATTTCTTATGATGAAGTACTAGCCAAGAATCTTAAGGTAATGGATATGACTGCTTTTGCCCTTCTTAGAGAAGCTAGTATGCCGATTGTTGTTTTTGATATCAGACAAGAAGGTAATCTCAAGAAAGCTCTGATCGGTGAGAAAATTGGAACAATAGTAACAAAAGAGTAGATGGTTAAAGTTTTTGGGGTCAGATTTCATCCTCAAGACAAGATTAATTATTTTGAGAAAGATAGCTCTGAATTCAAAAAGGGTGAAGTTGCGATAATCGAAACCGAACTTGGCCTACTTGCTGGAGCGGTGTCTATTCCGGAAAGAGAAGTTGATTCTGGCAAAGTTGAGATTAATCCAGCTATAGAAATCAGAAAGGCCACGGCACCTGATCTAGAGAAGATTAGAAACCATAATGAGAAAAGAAAAGAAGTTCTCAAGGCTTGCCGTGACGAGGTTAGAGACCTCAAGCTGGAAATGAAACTAGTTAATGTCGCTTTTACTCTAGATGGATCCAAAGTTGTTTTCTATTTTACTGCTGAGTCCAGAGTTGATTTTAGAGAATTGGTCAAAAATCTAACTCAGAAGTTTCAAAAGTCAATTCGTCTCCAGCAAATAGGTTCACGTGATGTGACTGCTGCTTCCGGTGGTTATGGTCTGTGTGGCCGAGAGTTATGTTGTCATAAATTTCTGAATGAATTTGCCAGCATCACTACAGACATGGCCAGACTACAACAAATGGCTCATCGTGGTAGTGACAGAATTTCTGGTCTGTGCGGCCGCCTAATTTGTTGTCTTGACTACGAAGCTCAAATTTATGATGAGTTGAGAAATTCTTTACCTGAGATTGGGACGAGAGTTCAAACTCCAAAAGGAGTTGGCCTTGTTAAAGGCAAAAATGTCATCAAGCAAACAGTTGATGTTGAACAATCTGGGGGAGAAATGTTAAGCTTTAAGGTCAAAGAAGTTAAATGGAGCAAGTAAATGTTTGAATTTTTTCCACAACTCATTATCATTCTGGCTGTTGCTGTAGTGATTGTTCTCATTGCCAGAAAATTTCCCAAACTCAATGAAGAAAACATTGAGGAGTCTTTGAATAAAGAAAATCAGAAAAAAGAAGCCAAGAGAATAGCCAAAGAAGAAAGGAAGCGAGTTCAACAAGAAAAGAAAGCCGAGAAGAATGAAGATAAGGGTGAGGTTGATAAGATTATTGCCGGAGAGAATAAAGACGGAGAAGTTACGTCTGATTCAGAAAAAAATACCACCAAGAAAGAAGACGAGATCAAAGAGGTCGATCCTGAAGCAGCGAAGAAATTAGAGAAAGAAAAAACCCTAGAGACCAAAAGAGAACTTCATCAAAACGCTCTCAAAGTGATTGATAGAGTTGTGTTTTTGTCAAAGAAAACAGGTCGCTTGGTCAAAATAAAGTCAATTGCGATTGTGGCTTTTATCAGAACCAAAAAAGCTGAGCTGTCCAGGAAAAGAAGACCTATCTCAGAGGTTTCCAAAGAAAAGATGGTTGATCTTCTAGAAAAAGCAGCCAAAGAACTGGGGGCCAGCAAATTTAAAGAAGCTGAGAAGAATTATATAGAAGTCATTAAACTTGATCCCAAAAATATCCGAGCCTTCAAGGGTTTGGGAGAACTTTATGAAAAGCAAAAGAATTTCAAAGATTCTATTGCTTCCTATGAAGAGGTCATTAAAAGAGACCCGCTTGATAGCGAGGCCAGTAGAAAATTGATGGAACTCAGACCCAAGCTGAGGGATCAGTTGAATCAGAAGAAAAAGAAGCGATAGGGATATGCCGTTGTAGCTCAGTCGGTAGAGCGCATCCATGGTAAGGATGAGGTCTGCGGTTCGATTCCGCACAACGGCTCCATTTCTGAGAAATCACCAAGACCCAAATCCCAATGACCAAATATGAATCAAGTACCAATGACCAATCAGAGCAGGAAGGCATCGCCATTTGATCTGTCCCAAAGGACCCTGGAATTTGGTAAAAGGATTATCAAGTTGGCAAAATCTTTGCCAAATGATAGTGTAAATAGGAATCTTGTAAGTCAAATAGTTAGGTCTGGAACTTCTGTAGGGGCAAATTATTGTGAAGCTGATGAATCTGATACAAAGAAAGATTTCAAATATCGTATCATGATATGTCGCAAAGAGGCTAAAGAGACAAATTATTGGTTGAATTTGATTATTGAAGCGAATCCTGGTTTGAATAATCGAATCCAGTCTTTATTAAATGAATCAAGAGAGTTGGTGAAAATATTTGCTAGTATCTCAAGAAAGTGATTTTGCAGATTTTGGTGATTGGGACTTGGATTTTGGTTATTCCACGACGTGGAGAGGTGCCAGAGTGGCCGATTGGGACGGTTTGCTAAACCGTTGTACTCTCAAAAGGAGTACCGAGGGTTCGAATCCCTCCCTCTCCGATTGTGATTCTAAACTTTTATTATAAAAGACTAAAACAAAGATATGAAAATAACACTCTGTGGTTCTAGTGCTTTTAGGGTAGATATGGTGGAGTGCAAGCGTCGGCTCAATGACATGCGTCATGAGGCTGTTTTGCATCCAGACTATGAGGCCTTTGTTAATGGCCAAAAACAAGATCTGTGGGAGCGAGTTGAGAGAGAACACGCCCAGGTCAAAAAAGAGCAGAATTATATCAAATGGTATTATGAAGCTATCACCGGAAGTGATGCCGTTTTGGTTTTGAACTTGGACAAAAAAGATAAACAAAATTACATTGGTGGCAATACCCTGATGGAAATGGCTTTTGCACATGTTCATGACAAAAGAATTTATTTGCTCAATCCTGTGCCCGAATATTTATCTTATAAAGATGAGATTTTGGCCATGTATTCTGAAGTTCTAAATGGAGATCTAGCCAAAATTCGCTAGACGAATAACAACATAAAAATCAAAAACAATGCTTGTTAGCCTAGGGTCAATTGGTTATACCGTTGGAGTCATCGGGGAGGTCTTGATTGCCTACACCGTCCTCAAGGTTCACGATAGATTTCTTCAGGAGCATATGGTGGACAGAAAAGTTCTCAAAGAAATGAAGAAAGAGCAAATAGTCGCTTTTATTGCTTTGGCTATGATTATTGCTGGATATGTTTTGAAGGTTGTGTCTTTGGAATTTCACCTATAAAATAAACAATATGACCAACCCGGAATCTCCCTCATATGAACCGGAAGAATCACAAGAACAAAAAAAAGAAACCCTCGTACCTAGTGAGCTTGAAATCTGTAAGCTAAAAAAAGAATACAAGCAGGCTTCAGATTTTGTTTTTACAGAAGGGAAGTATGCTTTTAAGGTTCAAAAAAAAGACAACTCTTGGGTAATAGTTGAAAACGGAGAAGAAGGTCAAGAGTATCAATGGGCGTGGGATCCTCAAATCTCAGCCGATGGCTCAACAACAGTCTATCGGGCTCAAAAACAAAACGGTTCTCAAGTAATGGTTGAAAATGAAAAAGAAGGCCAAGAGTATCAAGAGGTGGGAAATCCTCAAATCTCAGCTGACGGTTCCAAAACAGTCTATCGGGCTAAAAAAGAAAACGATTTTCGAGTGGTAGTTGAAAATGGAGAAGAAGGCCAAGAGTATGAAGAGGTGGGAGATCCTAAAATATTAGCCGATGGTTCTGTAACAGTCTACTCGGCTCAAAAAGTAAATGGTTCTCGAGTGGTAGTTAAAAACAGAAAAGAAGGCCAAGAGTATGAAGACGTATGGCCTTCTCAAACCTCAGCCGATGGTTCCAAAACAGTCTATGCGGCTCAAAAAGAAAACGGTTTTCGAGTGGTAGTTGAAAACGGAAAAGAAGGCCAAGAGTATCAAGTGGCGGGAAATCCTCAAGTCTCAGCTGATGGCTCAACAGCAGTCTATCGGGCTCAAAAAGAAAACGATTCTTGGGTAATGGTTAAAAACGGAGAAGAAGGCCAAGAACATCGACTGGTGTGGTTTCCGCAAGTCTCAGCCGACGGCTCAACAATAGTCTATCCGGTTCAAAAAGAAAAGGATTATTGGGTAATGGTTAAAAATGGAGAAGAAGGTCAAGAGTATCAAGAGGTGGGAGATCCTCAAATCTCAGCCGACGGTTCAATAACAGTCTATCGGGCTAAAAAAGAAAATGGCTTTCAGATAATGGTTGAAAACGGAAAAGAAAGTCAAGAGTATCAAGACGTATGGTATCCTCAAGTCTCAGTTGACGGCTCAACAATAGTCTATGTGGCTCAAAAAGAAAACGGTTCTTGGGTAGTGGTTGAAAACGGTCAAGAGAGCTCTGAATATGAAAAAATTAATAAAGAACCGATCATTTCATCCGATTCAAATATGAGAGCATTTATTGGTCAAAAGGAGGGTGAAGATAGGCTTACTTTGTCTCTAAACAACTTTGAAGCAATTCTGCCTGTTACTTCTGAATCAGACATCCTAAGTTTCAAATTCTCAGAAGATGAATCCAATCTTTATGTTTATGTTAAAATAGAAGACGCAATTGTTAGACTCGCCTACAAAAATCCAAGAGTCGCCGCTTGGCAATTGGAAGGAGAAGAAGGACTTTTTGATGGAGATTAAAGACTATTTTTACTAGAGTTTTAAAACAAACAATATGACCAGTCCGGAATTTCCTTCACATGAACCGGAAGAATCACAAGAACAAAAAAAAGAAACCCTCATACCTAGTGAGCTTGAAATTTGTAAACTAAAAAAAGAATATAAGCAGGCTTCAGATTTTGTTTTTACAGAAGGGAAGTATGCTTTTAGAGTTCAAAAAAAGACAACTCTTGGGTAATAGTTGAAAACGGAGAAGAAGGTCAAGAGTATCAATGGGTATGGGATCCTCAAATCTCAGCCGATGGCTTAACAACAGTCTATCGGGCTCAAAAACAAAACGGTTCTCAGGTGATGGTTGAAAATGGGAAAGAGGGTCAAGAGTATCGAGAGGTGTGGTCTCCTCAAACCTCAGCCGACGGTTCCAAAACAGTCTATCGGGCTCAAAAAGAAAACGGTTCTCAGGTAATGGTTGAAAATAGGAAAGAAGGTCAAGAGTATCGAGACGTATGGCCTCCTCGAATCTCAGCTGACGGCTCTAATACGGTCTATCGGGCTCAAAAAGAAAATGACTCTTGGGTAATGGTTGAAAACGGCCAAGAAGGTCAAGAGTATCAATGGGTATGGGATCCTCAAATCTCAGCCGATGGCTTAACAACAGTCTATCGGGCTCAAAA
>JAHIRA010000066.1 GCA_018818905.1 Patescibacteria group bacterium
ATCGATATTAACTCCAAAAAAACAAAACACAAAATGTCCACTACCAAAAAAGCTACCCAAAAAAAACACAAAAAACAAACAGACAAACACGCCAAACTCAAAAAAGGTCTCTCAACTATCATCGTTACCCTACTTGTCCCGGTTTTCCTCAGTCTTCTATTCTTCTCAACCCTAGAAGCCACTCTCTTCAATGCGGACTACTATAAACAAAGCTTCGTTGAGGCCGACACCTACAATCGACTCGTCAGCGATGGCGTGCCTTCCATCATTCTCAAAACAGAAAATCAAAACGATGACTTTTTTGATTTCATTATTAGAAAAAGTACTATCTATGTCTTCCAGAAACTAGTCACGCCAGAATGGCTTCAAAACGAAACGGAAGTTTTGGTCGATGACGCGATGGTCTACATGTCTACTCCAGGTGATTCTACCAAAATTATCAATTTTCTTGACACCTTTAGAGATGAGTATGTAGTCAATGCCAGCAGTACTCTAGCTATGCTAGAAAACAGTTTGCCGACCTGTGAAGAAAATCTCATCATCGCTTTCTTTCCAGAAGTTGATTGCAGCGAGGTCAACAAATCAATAGACGAGGTTAGAGCCGAGCTCAAGGCCAGCCGAGCCGATGTTGAAGAAATGGAAACTCAACTTGTGACTCTCACCAATGATGTTGAGCGGTATGTCAAAATCTTCTATGCTCTCAGAACTTTCATTCATGATGTCCCTATGTATAAGTGGGGCTCGCTAGGGATCATGACCTTCTTATTACTGCTTCTTTGCCTAATCCGCTTCAGAAACGTGGCTTCACTTCTAAAGTGGGCGAGTGTTCCTTTTATGATTGCTTCTCTTCTGATGCTGTTTATTAATTTCATTGCCAGAAGAATTGCCGATATTTATTTCAATTCCCTGGTTCTTAGCACCACCTTTGAGATGGAGCAAATTATCAGAGACTTGATACTGACTATCTCCAACAATTTCTTCCATTATGTCTTCAGCTTCTCCCTAGTCACCCTTATAATCTCGGCTCTCTTGCTAACTTCTGCTTATGTAATTGAGCATGTAGATTGGCGCAAAACAAAACAGAGTGCACACAAATTATTAAAGAAAGTCAAGGCCACGTTTGGGAAATAAGCCTCTTTTACAAGAAAGGCCTGACAGCAATCAGGTCTTTTCTTTTTCGCTTGACTCCTATATAATATCCGCATAGATAATTTTACAAGCAATGAACATTGGCTTTTTTACTGATACTTACCGGCCAGGTTATAGCGGTGTCGAGACTTCTATAGATCTCTTCAAGCAAGAATTAGAGAGGCAAGGGCACACCGTTTATATCTTTGCTCCGACTGACGACAAAAGACTCAACACCCCAGAAGAAAATGAGCAGGGGATTTATCGTCTCCAATCAGCTGGTCAGGATATCTTTCCAGAATTCAAAATGACTTTTCCAGTTTCGGACAAAGTCTTCAAGAACTTTGGTAATTTTGACTTGGATATTATTCACTCACACACTCCATTCATTATGGGCTTCTATGCCAGTTTTGTGGGGTTCACTCTCAATATTCCGGTAGTACATACTTATCACACTTTCTACGAGAAATATTCTGGACACAGCTTTCTCAGCAAACAAAAAAATGCTGACAGAATCCTGATGCAAGCCATCAAAAAGATCTCCCTTCTTCATCCAGGAAGATGTGAAGCTATCATTGCTCCATCAGCCAAAATGAAGACTGTTTTGGAAGACTATGGAGTCAAGAATCCTATTAACGTCATTCCGACAGGCATTGATCTTAAGGTGTTTAATGGGATAGACAAGAAATCTTTTCGGCAGAAGAAAGACATTAGCCCAGAAAAACAAGTTTTAATTTTTGTTGGAAGGCTAGGCCAAGAAAAAAATATCAAGTTTCTAATCAAGGTCACCCAGAAGCTAGCCAAAATAAATCCAGACATTCTTTTGGTTATTGTTGGAGCTGGTCCAGAAAGAGAGAAGCTAGAAGCAGAAGGTACTCAAAAAAATGTTAGTCAACATGTCAAGTTTCTGGGTCAACAGTCGAAGATCGAAGTTAGAGAGGCTTATGCTGGTTCAAACATTTTTTGTTTCGCCTCTCTAACAGACACCCAAAGCCTTTCTCTCCTAGAGGCGGCCGTTTCTGGTCTGCCAATAGTTATGTTAGAAGATAAGGGCCTGACAGAAGTCATGGTGGACGGAGTTAACGGTTACACTATTCCAGATAATGATTCAGAAAAGTTTGCCGACAAGATTTCAAAGATACTCAAGGATGATGATTTAAGAAAGAGAATGAGCGAAGCTTCCAAGCAAATCGGAGCTCAGCTCTCAATAGAGAAGCAGACTATCAAGTTGATTGCTTTTTACCATGAGTCTATGAAAGAATACTTCAAAGACTCGCTCAGAACCAAATTCAAGAACAAGCTACACAAAGATGTAGACTACAAGAAGTTTTTTAACGCCGAAAAGAACAAAAAGTTTTTCAAAAAACTTGGCCGCAAGACCAAGGATTTATTTAATAAGTTATAGTTATAAACACATGGCAGAAGTTACAGAACGAACTCTTATTATTTGCAAGCCAGACGCTTTGCAAAGAAATCTCATGGGAGAAATCATCACTCGTTTTGAAAGAAAGGGCCTCAAAATTGTTGGCCTCAAAATGATTCAACTCAGTGATGTCATGCTAGAAGAGCACTATGAGCATCACAAAGACAAGCCTTTCTTTGATGGCCTCAAAAGATACATGAAGCAATCCCCGGTTCTAGGCATGGTTCTTGAGGGCGATGAATGCATCAACGCTGTTCGTCTCATCACCGGCGCCACCAAAGGAGCCGAAGCTGACGCTGGAACCATCCGCGGCGACATGGCCATGGCTACCCCAGGAAATCTAATTCACGCTTCCGACTCACTAGAAAATGCCAAAATGGAAATCGAAAGATTTTTCAAAGAAGACGAATTATTTGATTACAAAAAGATTGACGAAACATTTTTGTATTGGCGCGATTAAATTCATTTAATCCCGTAGGGACGCCGCCTCTGGCGCGTCCAAATCAACGCAATTCCAAATAAATTCTCATTAGATTAAATTTCTTGGACGCTCCCTTTTGGGGGCGTCTTTTTGCAGAACGCACAAGGCAGGAAGAGGACACGCCAGCGGCGTGTCCCTACGGGGCATTATTTCGTACGGACACGCCGTTGGCGTGTCCTTTTCTCCTTAACGCTCGTTATCCACAATTTCTCTTGACGATTATCTGTGTGTCAGTATAATGATACACAGAATAACAAACTATATGACCAGCACATCTTCCACACAATCTGGGTCAAAAGTAGCCGATAAACTTATCGGATTGTTTATTATTCTCTGGACTCGCTAGCGAGGTTTATTTCGGAATTAGAAAAGAATTATGAAATAAACCTCGCACTATGCGAGTTTTTTCATGTACATTTTTCTCTGGCAAGGTGCCAGAGATTTTTCCAGGAGGAAGGGAAGTTGGCAAAAAACAAGAGGCAAGAAAGCAAGCGATGTAAGATCGCTAAGAGGGTGTATCAGAATTGTCCGAAGCGAAGCAGGAGGAACTGTTCGACCGCGAATAAGTGCGCAACCTGCCCGTTGTTTCCGGGGGTGAAAAAATGAAGAATCCTAAAGAAGAAAGGTTCACGGGGTCCAAAATTCTCAATACGGGCGAAGGCGAGCTCATAATACGTGAGAAGCCGGACCTAGAAGAGGGGTCTCGCTTGGTGTTTCTGTATTGGACACCAAAAGTTGAGGGACTTTGCAGAGGATTCAAGACGGCCCACGATAGTCTAAAACCAGAGAAGGCAGTACCAGAGAAAGGAGGCTGAAAATTTTTGCCGAGGCAGAGAAATTATTGATTTCTCTGCCTCACCTATTTAAAATCAATTCATTTCAATATTCATTTTCAAGCAAGTAAATGCAGAAACAATCAAGATCAAACTTACTAGTAATTATAGATCTCATCATTCTCAGATGGGCTTGTTTTGATTAAAAATAACTTTTAATCAAAACAAGCCCACCGGATAAACTGGTGGCTTTTTTATTTGTTTCCAAGGAGGAAGGCAAATGACTCGAGAATTTTTTAAAGGGGATGACCTGGATCGGCAGAGGCTAAAGGATGTTAAGAAAGATACCGCAAAACCAGTATCGAATCCTGGAGAGAAGGAGGCAAGTCTGGCCCAAGAACAAGATAATTCGAAAGAGAGAGAAGAGCGACAACGATCGGAGCTACCTCCAAGCTTCTCTCCCTTCTAACTAATCACCCCTCCCCGTGTCCGCAGAACCTGCACTCTCACCAGAGCAGTGCAGGTTTTTTTTATTGCCAAACCTGGCAATTGATGAAAGAATAGAAAAAGAAATCGGGCTGTGGCGCAGTGGTAGCGCGCGCGCATGGGGTGCGTGAGGTCGTGGGTTCAAATCCCGCCAGCCCGAGGAATTTGCCTGCCAAATTTCTCCTTAATTCTTAATCTTAATTCTTTGCCTTAATTCTTCCTGTCCCTGTATTCAAAACAAATTCCTAAGGCAAGGAAAAGAATTAAGATTAAGAATTAAGGAGAAAGATGCATGTTTGATTTTGAAAAATTCCCTGTCTATCAAGAGTCAGAACACTTTTATGTAGAAATTATTAGAATACTTCAGGATAAGAGGATTGATAAAAGCATAAAAGATCAGTTGCGAAGAGCAGCGATGAGTATAGTTCTCAACATAGCCGAAGGAGCTGGCAAATATAGCAAGAAAGACAAAAAGAATTTCTATGTAATTTCACGAGGTTCGGCAAATGAGTGCGTTGCCCTGCTAAGAATTTTGAAGATAGAAGGAATAGTTAATGATAAAGACTTCTCTAGATTGTATAATCAAATACTTGGTATCGCCAAGATGTTGTCTGGCTTAATAAATTCGATGACAAAGTAATGGGTAAAGGATTTGCATTGAGGTTTCCTGCCTCTTTTTTATTTCAAGAAAGAAGTCTATAATAAAACCAGGCGGGCTGTAGCGCAGTGGTAGCGCGCATCGTTCGGGACGATGAGGTCGTGGGTTCAAATCCCGCCAGCCCGAGGAATTTGCCTGCCAAATTTCTCCTTAATTCTTATCCTAAATTCTTTGCCTTAATTCTTCTTGCTCCTAGTATTCAAAACAAATTCTCAAGATTAAGAATCAAGAAGAAGATATTTAATAAGACTACCTATGAAACAGAAGCAAACTCCAGCAGATCTCGCCAAATTCCCAGAAGAGAATCCATTTCCAGTTCTAAAAGTTGACGATCAGGGTGTCCTCATATATGCCAACAAAGCCTCAGATTTCATCCTCAAGTCATGGAAGTGTGTTCCAGGCAAAAAAGTACCGCCCCATTGGAAGCGCTCCATTGCCGAAGCTTTAAAACTAGAAAAAGTTAAAGAGCTAGAAATCAGACGTCAGCAGGATTTCTATTCTCTCAGCATTGTTCCGATTAGTAAAAGTAATTACGTTTATATTTATGGCTTTGACGTCACTCGTCGTCGCCAAAGTGAAGACAAAGTCAAAGACCTCAGCGATCTCAAAAACAAATTCATCCGCATTGTCTCACATCAATTTAGAACCCCGCTCAATTCTATCAAGTGGAATATCGAGACTCTTCTCATGGGAGAGCTAGGCAAGCTCAAAAAAGAACAAGAAGTTTTTCTTCGCTCAAGCTATGAGGCTCAAAATGAAGTTCTGAGACGACTTCATGATCTGTTCACGGTTATGGATATAGAAGAGGGTCGCACAGCTCTCAAGAAAGAAAATATCTCTGTCGAGAGTCTTTGGGGATCGGTCTTAACTACGTGCAAGAAAAACTGCAAACTCAAAAAAATAGACTTTAAATACGTTTCACCTCAAAAAGCACTTCCAAAAATTGAAGCTGATCCAGAGAAAATCAGATCAGTCTTCGAGCATTTATCAAACAACGCGGTCAACTATACCCAGGAGAATGGCAAGGTTACTGCCAAAATTAGCAAAAAAGCAAACAGAATTCGCTTTGAAATCAAAGACAACGGTATCGGCATTCCTCCAGCAGAACAAAAATACATCTTTGACCGCTTTTTCAGAGCCACCAACGCTTCAGCAATGATCACGGATGCCTCAGGAATAGGACTCTCTATCGCCAAGTATTACGTCAAACAGCACAAGGGGACCATCGGATTCAAAAGCGAAGAAGACAGGGGCAGCACCTTCTGGTTCGAAATTCCCATAAAATAATATCCCCGTACGGGGTCGCATTCATACGACCCAATGTAGGGACACCGCCATTGGCGTGTCCAAATTGGCGCATCGCACTTCAAATATAAACAAATAATTCATAGATCAACGCAAATCAAAAAAGACGCCCATACGAGCGTCTCAATATTTGCAATAAAACTAGAAGTTACTTCGTCTTGGCCATTGTCTTCAAGCACTTAGTACAGGATTTAACCTGTTGACCTTCAATGGTCACTTTTTGCAGGTTTAAGTGTTGCCTGACTTTAATTTTGATGTTAGAATGACTTCTACGTGCAGTGTTTAATGCCTTACGGTGGCAGAGATCACATCTTCTTGACATATCTTTTGCGTTGAATTGATAAAGTGATACAATTAAACTAGCACAAACTTAAAGACTAATCAAGACCAAATTCGTGCCTATTAACTTTCTCTTATCACAACCTATCATGTTCGTGGCCTGGGCAGCGGCTCTTGTTGTCGCTATTACCGTCCACGAATTTTCTCATGCTCTAGCGGCTTATTTTCTAGGAGACATGACTGCCAAAGAAGAGGGCCGTCTGACACTCAATCCAGCAGCTCATCTGAGCCTGATTGGAACCCTTATGCTTCTTGTAGCCGGTTTTGGTTGGGGAAAGCCTGTCCCGTTCAATCCTTACAATCTAAAGCATCCCAAATTTGGCCCGGCCATTATTGCTCTTGCCGGACCAGCTTCTAACCTGATAATGCTTATTCTTTTTGGACTTGTCCTTAGATTTGTCTATCCTCTGACCGGTCTTGGCCCAGAGAACGCTATGTTTTACTTTCTGTATCTTCTTATCCTTGTCAATGGCATCCTTATGGCCTTCAATCTTATCCCAATCCCACCCCTCGATGGCTCCAAACTTCTTTTCCTTGTCCTGCCCAACTCACTAGCCAACGTCAGAGATTTTCTGCAACAATATGGTTTCTATTTGCTAATTGGGCTGGTTCTCCTTGGTGGTTCGCTGTTAGCTACGCTCTTTGGTGCGCTACAACGAGTTACTGATTTTCTTTTTATTCCACCCATTTTTTAGTTTTTGTCTTTAATGATACAATTTTCCTTTATCTTCCTTCTTGAATCCACTTGACTAGTTATTAACATTTTGCAATAATTACCCAAGATAAAGCCTTTAACCAGGGTTACGTTTTAGAATACTTTACTAAACCTCATTATTTCATGCCTACCATCAATCAGCTTGTCAAAAAAAAGAGAAAGAAAACTATCAAGAAATCCAAAGCCCCTGCTTTACAGAAGGTTTTTAATAGTGTTCAAAAGAAATCCAAAACCCTTCCCAAAGGATGTCCCTTCAAAAGAGGTGTCTGCGTCAAAGTAACCACCACCACCCCCAAAAAACCTAACTCTGCTCTTAGAAAAATTGCTAGAGTCAGACTGACCAATAGAATGGAAGTCACAGCCTATATTCCCGGTGAAGGTCACAATCTCCAAGAGCATTCCATTGTTATGATCAGAGGTGGAAGAGTCAAAGATCTTCCCGGTGTCAAATACCATATTGTCCGTGGTCGTCTAGATACCGGTGGAGTAGAAGGTAGAAGCCGCAGCCGCAGTAAATACGGAACCAAAAAACCTAGCGGTGGTGACAAAAGTGCCCCTGCCAAAAAAGCTCCAGCAGAAAAAGCCGAAGCTTCAAAAGAATCAAACGAATAATTTAAACTATTAGCAAATGGCCAGAAGAGGAAAAGCATCAAAAAGGAAGATCGCCCCAGATCAGAGATTCAACAACGAACTAGTCGCCAAATTTATAAACCACGTCATGAAAGATGGCAAGAAAACTGTGGCCAAAAGAGTGGTTTATGACGCTTTTGATATTGTTTCAGAAAAGACCAAAAAAGATCCTGTCGAGGTTTTTGATCTTGCTCTCAGAAACATCGGCCCATCACTAGAGATTAAGGGTCGTCGTATTGGTGGAGCCAATTATCAAATTCCTTACGAAGTTCACGGTGAAAGAAGAAATACTCTAGCGATGCGTTGGATTATTGACGCCTCAGCTGCAAAGAAAGGTCAGCCTATGTGCAAAAAGTTATCCGAAGAACTTATTCTAGCCTCAGACAAACAGGGTAATGCATACAAAAAAAGAGAAGACATTCAAAGAATGGCTGAAGCCAACAAAGCTTTTGCTCATTTCGCCCGATAAAAACACTATCACGTCCATGAAAACAAAAATTCTCCCTGCTCTCATCATTGTCGCTCTCATTGCTCCTATCTCAACTCTGGCTGCGCCTGAAGATGCCGCTGGAGTTGCTTTCATGGGTATTTTTGGTGGCTTCATGATGATCTGGCAAATGATTTTCTTTGGAATTATGGCTCTCAATGTGGCTGGTTTTGTTTTTTGGATTTTTATGATAGTTGACGTAGCCAAGCATCAGTTCAAAGACGAGACCGAAAGATTAACCTGGATTTTGGTGGTTGTTTTGGCTGGTTGGATTGGAGCCATTATTTACTATTTTACAATCAAAGCCAAAGACAAAAAGATTAATGGAGGAACGCACACAGACTAAAAAAGAAAAACAACAAAAATTCCAGAGCTATCTTTTTTTGTCTCTTCTGGTTGTATTAGTGGTTTCTCTGACCACTATTTATTTTGTCTGGAGGGAGGCGCAAGTAAAGCAGGCAGCAGAAGAAGAGCAGATTTCAGACGAAGATGCTTCCGGTCTCAAGAATGCTGTCGAGCAGCTCTATGAAAACGCTGAAAACAAAAGCCTCAGTGATCAAGAAGTTATCCCCCGCGAGAAACTATTTCTTGAAGACAATGAGCTTGTTGTGATGGTCAGCTCGGCTGATTTCACGGCTCTTCAAATCCAGAAATTGGATTCAGAGGCTTCTTATATTGCCACCACTATCAAAGAGAAAAACATCACCGGAGCTGATCTTGATAATGACCACAGCCTCATATCTTTCTCATCTGCCGATCCGGCTTTAGAAAAACAAGGCCTCTTTCTTTATGAAATAGAAGAAGATAGACTGACACATTTGGCCGCCAATCTTGAAGGAAAACTCAATTATCGTCAAACTCTCTTTTCAAATGACAGTCGCTATCTGGCAGCAGAATATCTCGAAGAAGGACAAAGCAAACTCTCTCTCTATGACACAGAAGATCAGACCTTTGGTAAGTTTAGCAACCAAGACGGCTCCGAGCTTGTAGTCGATAGTTTTTCTTTTGAAGGCAGCGATCTCTTTGTTATCGGCAAAAGCCCAGACGAAGCAACAGATCTCTACTTTCAAAATCCCAAAGACGAAATAGCCGAAAGATTCAAGGCAGATTTCTTTTCCGATAACAAAATCCCTCTGAAGGCAAGAAAGTCACCCATAGAAAACATTCTGGCTGTCTTGGTAAAGGAGGTAGAAGAGGAAGATAGTAAGACAGCTCTATACTTATTTGATTTTGACACCAGAGAAGAAATCAAGAAAATAGAATTACCGGATTGGAACCCCGAAGACACTTCTTTCGCTTGGGCGGCTGAAGGACAGGGGATTAATCTAACCCACCGGGACAATCTCTACTATCTCGCCAAGGAGAGCGATTTTTCTTATAAAGATGAAGTGGTTAAAGAAGGTTTGGGAAGTATTGTCAAATCACCCCAAGATGGTCTCCTGGTTTTCCAGAAACTGTTTATCAATCAAGAAGAAGTCTTGACAAAAATAATAATTTATGATATAATCGCGCAAGAAAAGCTTTATGAAAGTGAAGCTATGCCTTTTGTTAAATTAATTGGATTAACATAAAAATATGGTGGAATTACCAGGAAGAAATGGTGAGGATTTAGAAAAGACTGTTGATAAGAGATCGCCGGCACAGAAAGGAAAAGAATCTGTTGATCCTTATGGTGAAACCCAATTTATGTCCGGCAATGAACCAACTAAAACCATGCTGCCGGATGACTACAGGAAAATAGGATTTGATGAAAAATTAAGCAAGGTAGATCTAGAGTCTGATGATTATCTATTGCTAGAACTAACACCCATTCCAGATTCAGGCGATATTAGTGGCTTTGCTGTTGATAGTGCCCAAAAAATACAATTTATCCTAGATCAAATTAGTGAGAGAGTTAGAAATTTAGGTCAAAACGAGAATCCGGAAGAGGCTCTTGAGATTATGAATAATCAGCTGCAGAAGATGCAGCAGGAAATAAGTGGTGCAAACATAAAGCAAGGAGTAGAGTATCCAGCCCAACTAGTCAATACACTTAAGGAGTTTGGGACTTACAAAAACTGGGTCAGAGATCTAAAAGAAAACCCAGAGCAGCTCCAGAATTACACCAGAATGCTAGAGAGAAGCCGAAAAGAAGGCGAACGAATCAGAGAAGAGGTTAGGCAAGCAAAGGAGGCTCAAGCCCTGAAGAACCAAAAAGAAAAGGAAGCTAGAGACCTAGAGACTGACCAATTAGTAGTCAAAAATCTGGAGGATATAGAAAAAGAAGAAGATGCCAGGGCTATTAGTATTTCTAGGATTGACAAAGAAATCAATGAGCTTTCTTCTCTTGTTGATGAAGTTGAAGGTCCCAGGAAAGAAATCATTCGATCAAGATTAGACATGAAAAAATTTGATCGACAAGAGCTTGAGAATAGATTGGAGATACTGGCCGCAACAAAACTAAATCTTAATTTTGGTAGGGAAATCCCAGGTCTTTCGGTGAAAGAAAATGGAGAGAGAAGACAGGACTTGATTAGGTTTGAGATTCTTCGACTTAGCGAAGAAACTGGGATTGTTACGCAGCGAGTTGACTTGGCCCTTGAAAGACCGTTCAGTATTGAAAAAACACCCAAAGAATTGCGGAATCAAATTGAAGATCTGGAAGAAGCTATGGATGTGATTATTAGTGAAACTTTCAAGCTTTTATCTCG
>JAHIRA010000008.1 GCA_018818905.1 Patescibacteria group bacterium
AGATAGAAAGTTTTGTTGTTGCTCCTTTTCTTCCATGGTCAGCATTGGATTGTTGATTTTTGCTGTCTATATGGCTATCAAGATTTATCAGCCGATGGGGAAAGGGGAGAGGCCAGAACTAATTGAAGTGACCATAGAAGAAGGCCAAGGATCAAAGTCTCTAGCAGAAGAGCTTCTTGTTGCAGGCGTGATTGACAATAAGTTTGTTTTTAGAACAGCACTTTTTCTTTCCGGCAAACAAAACAAAGTTAAAAAAGGTGTTTTTGAGATGTCCAATGCTCAAAGCCCTATGAAAATAGTTGAAATTATTACAGGTAATGATGAGGTCAGAGAGGGCAAAATAACTATTGTTGAGGGTTTGAGTGACAGAGAAATTGCCGAAGAGTTGGGCGAGTTCTTCTCAAAAAAATCAACCACAAGCAAAGACAAAGAACAAATCAAGAAAGAGTACCAAGAGAAGTTTTTGGCTGAGGCCTCTGATATCAAGAAGTATCAAGCAGATTATGTCTTTCTGGCTAGTCTTCCAGAAGATTCCACCCTGGAAGGGTTTCTGTTTCCGGACACTTACCGGTTTTTCATGGACGCTACTCCAGAAGAAGTTATCAGAAAATTGCTAGATAATTTTGAGTTCAAGGTTTACGAGACCTTGAAACAAGACTTGGTAAAAAATGACTTAGACTGGTTTGAGACTATTGTTTTGGCCTCAATTGTCGAGAAAGAAGTTCACGGAGCTCGGAGCATGGCTGCAGTGGCGGGGGTTTATTGGAACAGACTAGAGATGGGCAAGAAATTTGAATCTGACGCGACAATCAATTATATTACGGGCAATGGCAACCCTCAGCCAACCTTTGAGGATCTGCGAGTAGACTCACCTTACAATACTTACAAGTACGAGGGGTTGCCGCCTGGGCCAATTTGTAATCCAGGGTTTGATGCCGTCAGGGCAACAATCAGTCCGGAAGAACATGATTTTATATTCTTCATTACCAAACCGGATACCGGTGAGCCAGTTTTTGCCAAGACAGGCACAGAGCATTTAGAAAATAAGGAGAAATATTTAGACAACAACTAGTATGTTTGACGTCAAGATTTACAAAAAGGGTCGAGTGGTTTCCAAGCAAATCAAAGAGGTTGAGGGCTTGTCTCAAAGTGAGAAGGTTTGGGTTGATGTCTTTGATTTTGATGAAGAAGACCTAAAAAAGATCAAAGAAGAGTTCTGTCTTCATTCGCTGACAGTCGAGGATTGTTTGCGAGCCAGAACCAGAATCAAGCTTGAAGAATACAAAAAATATACTTATATTGTGACCAAGGGCGTGATTCTAAAAAAGAAAAAACGCTGCTGTTTTGAACAAATTAATCTTATCGTTGGCGAGAATTTTTTGATTACGTTGTGCTACAAAAAAGTAAAAAGTATCGAGAAACTTAAGAATAATAGAAAGAAATTATTGGATCTTTTTGAGAAAGGTCCTGGTGTAGAGTTTGTGGCGCACAGTATTATCGATAGAGATGTTGATCAGTTTTTCCCGTATCTAGAAAAACTCGATGAAAGAATGGACTATTTTGAGGAAGAGGTTTTTGAAGAAGATGGGCGTCGACACATTCTCAAAATGATTACCAGTCTCAAGAAAGAAATCCTGGGAGCTAGAAAAATGATTTCGGCAACCCGTGAAGTGGTTAGAACTTTTAGTAGTCGTGAAGTTAAATTTTTTGATCCCAGCGTCATAATTTATTTTCGTGATGTGCAAGATCACCTTATTAGGCTGACAGAAATACTTGATAGTCATCGTGATCTTATCACAAGTACACTGGAGGTTCAGTTGGCGATGTCTACCAACAAGACCAATGATATCATGAGAATTTTGACCATTATCACTACTTTGCTCATGCCCTTAACTTTTATTACCGGTCTTTATGGTATGAACTTTCGTTTTATGCCAGAAATTGAGTGGCAATATGGTTATCCTATGACTATTGCAGTTATGATTCTAATAGAGATTGCTATGCTATTTTACTTTAAAAAGAAACACTGGATTTAAAACTATGGCCAAATTTAGAGAACAAGCTTTAACGTTTGACGATGTCCTCTTGGTTCCACAAAAATCAGAAATTCTTCCCAAGGACACAAGTCTAAGAACTAGGCTAACAAAAAATATTGAACTCATCACTCCCTTTGTCTCGGCCGATATGGACACAGTGACTGAGGCAGAGCTGGCTTTGTCAATGGCCAAAGAAGGGGGTATTGGCATTCTTCACAAAAATATGGACGCAGCCAAGCAAGTCGAGGAAGTCGTCAAGGTTAAGAATGCTGAAGCTAGCTCAGATACTTTGGCTGCCGACAAAGCGGGCAGACCGCTGGTTGGAGCCTCCATTGGAGTTGGCGATGAGGCCCTCAAACGGGCAGAAAAACTGCTTGAAGCAGATGTTGATGTTCTAGTTATTAGCACAGCTCACGGTCATTCAAAGGGGGTTATAGAAACTGTGGCCAAGATTAGAAAGAGATTTCCACAAGCTGAAATTATGGCTGGGAATGTGGTCACCAAAGAAGGCACTCGTGATCTCATTGAGGCGGGAGCTTCTGCTATTAAGGTTGGAGTTGGACCTGGTTCTATTTGCACCACCAGAATTGTCGCCGGAGTTGGCGTGCCGCAACTTTCGGCTGTCAAAGAATGCGTTGAAGAAGCAGACAAAGACGATGTACCAATTATTGCTGACGGGGGAATTAAATATTCTGGAGATATAGTCAAAGCCTTGGCTGTGGGGGCCTCAACTATAATGGCTGGAGGACTTTTTGCCGGATCAAAGGAAGCCCCTGGAGAAGTCATTGAGGTTAATGGCAGGAAATACAAATCATACCGAGGTATGGGCTCGCTTGGAGCATTGAAGGTTGGGAGTCAGGACAGGTATGCACAAAAAAACTCCACCAAGAAAAAGCTGGTGGCTGAAGGAGTCGAAGGACGTATTCCGTATGTCGGAACAGTGTCCGAAATAATTTTTCAATTGGTAGGGGGAATTCGATCTGGCCTTGGCTATCTTGGAGCCAAAGATATTTCTGAGCTGCAGAAAAAAGCTATCTTTGTTCCTATCACAGGAGCAAGTCTAAGAGAATCTCATCCACACGATATCAAAATAACTAAAGAAGCACCCAACTATAATCCCTAAGGCGCTTTATATTTTCTTTCGCAGATTTGTGTGCAAATCTTGAATTTTGTCCAAAAGCGAGCTTTCGTCGACAAAATTGTGAACGCGGTTTGAGATAACAAATTGACCGTCAATCATGAGATCGCGAATATTTCTACCGCCAAAAGTGATAAAGTTAGTAATGAGAGTGCTGGGGTCTTTGGAATCGTAGGGGATAAAGCCTCGGTCGCGAAGTTTCCAGAAAGAAAGATCAGCTCTGTAACCTGGGACAATTTTTCCCAGTTTTTTTAATCCCAGAATCTGAGCTGCATTGGAAGTAATCATTTTGAAGAGATCTTTGTAGTAAATAACTTGACTATGCTGATGCATAGTTCTGGCCTGCAAAGCTTCGGTGATGAGATCGAGTCTACTTTTGCTAATCACACTGTCTGTCCCAAGGGCCATGTTTTTGTGAAGACCACTTCTAAAAAAATTGCTGTAATCAAGGCGACCACTTTTATGAATAAGGTTTGAAGTTGGCAAGTGAACAATGCCAACTTTTCTTTTGGCTAGTAAATCAATTTCTTGGGGGGTGAGATGAACAGCATGAGAGAGGACCAAATTTTTGCTGAGAAGGCCAAACTTATCCAAGACTTCAACAGGTCGGGCACCAAATCTTTTAATTGTTTCTTGGATATCCATCTCTGATTCTGAAAGATGCATAGTCAGGAGAACGTTGTATTTTTCCATTAGAGCCTTGGCCTTTTTGAGAGTGTCCTCACTGGCTCGATAGACGTAATGGATGCACAAAGCCGGTCTGATCATTTCGCGACTGGAGAAAGATTTTCTTTTGAAGGATTTGATATATTTCTCGGCTTCTTCTGGACTAGCTTTGGGGTCTGTGGAACTGGCGATACTAACTGCATCAATGAGTCTCTGATGACAAAAATCAGCAGCGTTTGAAGTCGCTGATGGAGTGTGGTAGTGAGAGAGAGTTGTGGTGGTGCCCATCTTCTGTTCTTCAGAGAAATCTGCCACGGATGAATAGAATAGGTCCTCTTCGGTCATCTGCCTTTCTAGCTTGATAGCGGTTTCTAGGGCCTGAGCAATAGTCCCTTCTTCACCAGCTAGAGCCATAGAGGAGCGGAGAATGTACATGGGTGGGTGAGAGTGAGCGTTGATAAAACCAGGGGTCACTACCAGGCCACCTCTTTTGGTAGCATCATAAATTAGATCAATTTTGTTGAGATCAATTTGTTTGTGATCACCCAGGGGTAGAACTTTCTTAATCTCGCCATTTTCTACCAGAATTGATTTATTTTCCATAACCACAACATCATCTTTCTCGTCTGGGGTGATGAGATACTTTATGCCGTAGATAAGAATTCTTCTGGGCTTGGTTTTGAGAAGCAAGTAGCGACTTCTGTTTTTTCTTTTGGAGGCGAAGTCTGGCTCACCGGGAGCAAAGATGTGGCTGTCTTTTTCTTTGTTTTTGGGCATGATTTTGTTACGAGAGAAAATTATGAATTGAGTATAGCAATTTCGCAGTTAGACGACAAGGCAAGAAACCTTGTCAATAATTACTACCGATGTCATACTGAAAATACGGAATAAGCTTGTGGGCCAGTGTGCGATCAAATATAGTTTCTCTTTGCTTAGGAGGAACGTGGACA
>JAHIRA010000067.1 GCA_018818905.1 Patescibacteria group bacterium
TCAACATCGCCAGCAGCCACTTGAACTCCAGTTCTAATATGATCTGCATAGGCAAAATAGTTTAGAATTCTAACCCCATAACGTGTATAAGCCATGACTTGGGGCCCACCACCAGAACCTGCTCCAGTCAGAATTTCTTCTTTACCATCTCCGTTAATATCTCCTGAGCCAACATAGACCCCGCCTCGAAAAGTTTTTCCGTAGGCAAAAAAGCCAGGAGTAAATTTGGGATTACCATTGATATCAAAAACACGAACTTGCGGGCCACCACCGTTTCCCGTCCCGGTAATAATTTCTTTGGTGCCGTCATTATCAACATCACCGGCCGCGACATAAACCCCTCCGGTAAATTGTTCTGGATAAGCATAGAAACTTGTTCTGAGCGTTCCGTCATTGTTGTAAACTTTGACTTGAGGCACGCCACCAGGTCCGGGAGCCGTAATCACATCGTCCTTGCCATCAGCATTGACATCCCCGGTAGCGACCCGAAGTCCTGTTCGCCAATAGCTAGGGAAAGCAAAAAAACCGGCGCTAGACAAACTTCCGCCTGAATCAAAGAAACGAGCTTGTGGCCCACCGGTGTCCCCTGCCCCAGCCACAAACTGAGCCTGAAAAGCCTGAACATCGGCTGGGGTAATAGCTGACCAGTTACCAACTGAATTTTGTGTTTTGACTTCAATGTTATGCTCGCCTTCAGTAAGAGTACCAGTCGCAAAATTGAAGCTTTCTGCCCCCTCATTGAAACTACCATCAGTTGCTGAGGCTTCTTGCCAATCACCTCCATCAATGCGGTACTGAACTTTTGAGATGGTGTTAACGGAAATATTTCTTCTGGCTTGGCCGTAATGAAGAGTTGAGAAATATTCGTTTTCGTTGGTTAATGGCTGAACTTCAGCGGTACCACGAATAGTGATATTGAGGGAGCCACTTCTTGAAGTCACAGTGACTTTGGGATTGGTGTCGACGACATTGTTGAAACCATCACCATTGGAATCCCACAGGCCCATTTGCCCTTCGGCGTAACGGTCTATTTCGTTATTTGTGTATGGAGTCACGCCCCCTCGCATGATACTGGATACATTGAGATCACAACTGCCGCCACCTTGACTATATTGACTATTTTGATTCTGCACATTCAGATAACCAGCTGAAGCGGCACAATCTTGCCCTGCGGAAAAATATTGATCTAGAGCATAAAAAGAATGACCTAATTCATGAGCTGTCACGGCATCCATATTGCCAATACCATAATTATAATTGTTATAAGTCATGACCATAAAAGGTCCCCCATAGTAGGAATAAGCAAACATGCCATCACTAAAGCGACTTGTAGCTGGAGTACTGCCGGTATTGGCGACAAAAACAAGAACACCCCAATCGGTATCTTTTTTGGCTATTTGTTCATTTAGAAAGCCTCGAGAATTGGTGAGGTGGTCAGAAGAGCTGTAGCCAAGCTTGCCCATAATTTCGTCGACCCATAAAGCTTCCCCATTAGCGCCACCATCTGTAGCGCCACTTGGTCGTAAAATTGGCTCATAACTAGTCTGGGCTCTAGAGTCAGTTCTGCCGGAAATAATTTCATATTCAAAAGACAAATTGGCTCTAGGCTCATTGTTGGCCCACCAATTCATCCCGGTTTGCACTTCTGACAGAACATTGTTTTCTTGGGTTGAAGACCAGTTGTACAAATTGGGATCAACAGCTCCGTTGCTTTCAGGCAAAATAACTGTTACAGAAACCGATCCGTACATATATTCTGAAGTGTCATAGAAACCAGCATTGTAAGCCGCCCCACCCAGATTGTCCGAAGGTCCGCCTCGGTCAGCTTCGACCTTGCCGCGGGTAGGATCAATCAAGCCATCATTAACTAGAGGCTCATAGTCTTCGGCAAAAACTTCTGGAATTACAAAAAAAATTCCGATTATGAAAAAGCAAAGGAGTATTGGATAGATAATATATTTTGTCATTTTATTCTTTGTTTCTCCTAATTGATAATGAAGCTTTCTTTGTTTTTGTTTATTCCACTCTGTCTTTTATTTGCTTGGCTACTTTCAGGGAAACCTTGTAATAATCCTCTAGTTTATCGTAGAGAGATTTGGCCATTTCTTCGGAATAGGCATAAGTAGAAATATTTCTGTCCTTTGTCATTTTTAAACAGGTCTCAATTTCTTCGTCAGATAACTCCAAAACATTTCTCGATTTACGGAAACAAGACTTTGGAGAAACACACTTAATACCCTCCATCTCTTCCAAAAAAACTTCCATCACTTTCCAAAGTACCTCAAATGTGTGTTCAAAACGGTGAATAGCGGCATCTCTACTTAGATCATTGTATTCTACTTCAAGAGCTTCAGACCAGGTTTTTAGGACCTCTTCAAGAATATCAAATCTTTCTTCAAGGTAAGCCATACTATCTTCTCTTTAAAAACACTTTTTCTAAATTTTTCCTCAACAGTGCCAAAATCTACCACGTCAACTTCATAAGGTAGCAAAGACTCTTCAAGATCATCCATGATTTTATACCTGACTTTCTTATCTGCCCCTTCATCTATATACCCAAGATCAACGTCATTAAAACGATCACTTCTAGCCGATGAGCCATAGACAAACAAGACAGCATCTTTGTTAAGATGCTTTAGGGCCATATCTCTGATTGTATCTTGATACTTCTTTTTAAGCATTACACTTATTATACAGAGAAAGAAGAAAAAGAACAATTCTTTGATAAAAAAAGACCTTGGCATTCCACCACATGAAGAATACGCAGACATTAGCGAGAAAAAAAATGGTAAAGCAATACTTAGAAAGTTATTCAGAAAAATTTCCATTGAAGCCGCAAAAGAATACCATCCTGACAAAACAAGTAGCGAACCAAAAGAAGTGCAAAAAGTCTATGAAGCTGCTTTTCAATTCTGTACTCAAATAGCCGCCGAGATAAACAAATACTTGTAAAACTCTTTGGGACAAATCAAAAAAACCACCAGCTAATTCTGGTGGTTTTTTACTTGAAACAAAATTTAGAAAAGACTACTCGTGTCTCAACGCCTCGATTGGATCGAGCCTAGAAGCTCTAATAGCCGGCGCCACCCCAAAGAAAACACCAATAGAGACAGAGACCAAAAAAGCCAAGAGAACAGAGTTGAGTGTGACCGAAAGTGAGAAGCCAACACTATTTGAGATAATAATCGAAGCTAGAATTGAGATAACTACTCCGGTTACCCCGCCAAGTAAACTAATCAAAATAGCTTCTGTCAAAAACTGGACCAGAATATTTCTATTGGTGGCCCCCACCGCTTTTCTAATCCCAATTTCTTTGGTTCTTTCTGTCACCGAAACCAACATAATGTTCATAATTCCAATCCCGCCAACCAACAGAGAGATGGAAGCAATGCCTGCCAAGAAAGCGGTTAATATACCCAAGACTGAGTCCAAAACCGAGATAATTTCTTTTTCAGTCAGGATAGAAAAATCTTTTTCTCCCCCATGGGATCTGAGGAGAATTTTCTCGACTTCTGTTTTGATGGTTTCTATCTCGGCCGGAGTCTTGGCATCAATCAGAATTCTATCAACAGTGTCTGCCTTCTGGATGTATTTCTGAGCTGTCGTGGCCGGAATAGCCACCGAGTTATTATAACTAGGGCCAATAGCAATTTCGCCGGTATCTTTGGCGACACCAATAACCTGATAATTATCACCATTAACGATAATTTCTTTTTCAAGAGGATTCTCCGTTCCAAACAAATTCTCGACCGCTTCAAACCCCAAGAAAGCTACTTTTCTTTTTTGTCTCATATCATTCTTGGAAATGAAGCGACCTTTGTCTAGAGTTAATGTTTGGCCCTTGATGAAAGATTCGTCAGTGCCAAAAATAAGAGGGGTTTTGCTTTTGTTTCTGTATTCAACTTTGCCACTGGCAATAACAACACCGGAAACTGTTTTGACTTTATCTTCCAAACTTTCTTTCAGTTTGTCTAGATCATCAGAAGTCAAAGTCGCGTCACCAAAAACTTGAGCTCCAGAAGAAAAAGCACTAGAGTCTTGAAAATCAATGTCCCCTGGCAAAACAACTATAATATTTGATCCCAAACCTTCTAGCTCAGAAACAATTTCGTCTCTGGCCCCTTGCCCCAGAGCCATCATCAAAATTACCGCACCCACCCCAATGACAATTCCAAGAACTGTCAGGAAGGTTCTGACTTTGTTGGCTATGATAGCCTTGATGGCGATTTTTAGGTTTTCGTAGAAATGCACAGGAAGTGGCTATTAACTAGTATTCTTCTACTTCAATTACTTCTTTTCAAAACAAACCTGCTTCAGATTCATTAGCCCAAGCTTTGGTTAGGTCATGATCTGTTAATTCTTTTCTGGCCTCTTCTTCTGCTTCTCTGGCTATATGATAAGCTTCGAGGTTTTCTTTTCTTTCTTTCAGAATTTTGTTTCTGATAGCTTCTATTTCTTGGGCATTTCCTTTCATGTCGTCTAGGAGATCTCCAAAGATGTTTCTTACTTCTGGACTGCTAAGTCTTTCCTGGGCCGTAGCACGGTAATCAACGAAATATACGTATCCTTGACATGCCTCATCGGGCATCGAGTTAGTAATCTCTGTTAGTTTATCGGGATACAAATCAAAAAAGCCACTTCCAATTAATTCCGCCGAAACAGAGGACTTGTCCCTGAGAGCCAGGTACCTTTCAGTATGCTCAGAATCATAAGACCCTGACGAAATAATTTTTGAAAATCCATTTGCTTCATTTTGGTAGACATCCTCCTTAGAAAGTTTGCCGGCCAATCTAAACAAAAGATCATGAAAGTCAGTTTTCTCTAGCGCTTTTTGAATTAGCCCTGGATCAGTTTTTGCATCAATAGAGGTACACACCCCCCACAAAGCATATTTATGTATTTTCTCCGTCCCAATACCATCTATTACTTTCTCAATAACACGATGGTCAGACAATAAACGGGGAATATCTTGTATCACAAAGTTTTTTGATCTACCCTTATAATTTTCTCCATACTCAAACAGAATCTGAAGAATTTCCTCATCACTCAAGCAATCAATTTGCTGAAGCCTTTTCATCGCATGTAAAGGGGTTTTGTAATCTATTCTACACAAATCTTCTCCCCGCTTGGAATCAAGATCTTCAACAAGCCCTCTAAGAAATTCTTCACTATTGGAGCATTCAATTAGTTTCTCTAGGTATGTTCGATCATCATGGCCATATGTGTCTTTTTCACGAAGCTCATCAACAGCCTTCGCAATACTATCGTCAATATCTCCAGCCCCTCTATCTTTAACAATTTCTAGAATACAACTTGACGTATTGCAGTCAAGAGCATTAAATGAGGATGTCATCTACAAATAGAAACTGGACTATTTTCAAATAGAAACCGGACTACTTGCCTGAATTGGCAATTGCTGGTTGTTCATCCATACTGTTAGGTTAAGACTTTTACTTTTAATCTAACAAGATGGGTAA
>JAHIRA010000068.1 GCA_018818905.1 Patescibacteria group bacterium
AAATCAAGACTCACTTTTTGCCTTAAAATAGAGCAAAATAACCATTATTGTGTTTTACAATAATGAGACTGGATCGATATCAATCTTCCAATCTGGCTGCAATTTCTCTTTCAGAAAAGCCTTAATTGGGCCTTCATTTTTAACGAACTTCAAAATGATCTGGTATTTGTAAGAACCATGAGTTTTTGGAATAAACGCTGGCGCCGGACCCAAAAGATCAAAGCCAAATTCTTTTATTTTTTTGCTAAGAAGGTCAGAAGTTTTTGTAGCTTCTTTGCTAGCCTTAGCCTCGTTTTTGTCTTGAATGACAAGTTTTATAATCTTTGAAAAGGGAGGGTAGTCCAGTTCCTTTCTTTCTTTTATTTCGTTTTGATAATATTCTAGAAAATTGTGATGCTGAACACTTTTCATGATAGAGTTTTCAGCATAGTAGGTCTGCAAAATAGCTTTACCACGATTATCTTTCCGGCCAGTTCTGCCTGATACCTGAGTCAAAAGTTGAAAGGTTCTTTCACTCGCTCTAAAGTCTGGCAGATTTAGCCCGACATCTGCAGAGACGATCCCCACCAAATCAACTTTGGGCAAATCCCATCCTTTGGTAATCATCTGGGTTCCAATCAGAACATCAATCTTGTGATTTTTGAGAGCTTGATAAAATTTATCATGAGAATCCTTCTTCGTCGTTGTGTCCTTGTCCATTCTCGCAAAGCGAGCTTGTGGGAACAGTTTTTGCAGTTCTAGTTCAACCTTTTCTGTTCCGCTACCAAAGTATTTGATAGCCTTACTTTTGCATTCCGGACAAATCTTTGGAGCGCCAAATTGTTGACCACAGTGATGACAAGTTAAATATTTTGAACCTGAATAAAGATGATAGGTGAGTGGAACTGTGCAGTCAGGGCAATTGGAAACGAAACCACAGTCTCGACAAGTAATAAAAGTGGCTGTGCCACGCCTGTTTATAAATAGAAGGGCTTGTTTCTTGGCTGACAATGTCTTGGCTAGTTCTTCTTGCAATCTTTCCGAAAAAACAGAAAAATTCTTCTTCTTGAACTCTTCCTTCATATCGATAATCTCGATTTCTGGCATCTTATCTTGATGAATTCTACTTTTTAGCTCCAAGAGCTGAAAATGCTTTTTCTTAACTTGGTAATAGTCCTCAATACTTGGCGTAGCGCTACCAAGAAGGAGCGGAAACTTCATTTTTTTTGACATAAACTCAGCCACTATAAGCGAATCATAACGAGGAGCTTGGTCAAACTGCTTGAGGCTTTGGTCATGAGCCTCATCGATGATAATCAAACCTAACTCCTTGAAAGGAGCAAAAATTGATGACCGTGGTCCAATCACAATTCTAGCCTGACCATTTTTGATTCTCTGCCAGTGATGGAATTTCTCACTGTTGCTTTGACGACTGTGTAGAACTGCCAGTTTTTTTTCAAAAAATCTCTTGGAAAATCTTTCTATGTTTTGCGGAACAAGCGAAATTTCCGGAACTAACAATAAAGCTTGTTTGTTCTGTTTTAGGGCATCATCGATAATTCTCATATAAACTTCTGTCTTGCCTGAAGCAGTTGGCCCAAGAAGAAAGAATTGCGTAGCTGGATTTTTCTCGACTGCTTTTCTAAACGTGCTGACGGATAATTGCTGATCTTTGGTTAGTTGTGGCTTCTTGTCTTGTGATATTGTTTGACGGCTCTCATTGATCTGTCTTTGGTGTTTAAGAATCTTGGGGATCATTAACTTGAGAGTCAGTCCAAAAGGGGAGAGGTAATAATCGCTGATAAATTCTGCCGTTTTAATCTGATCCTGGCTTAGGACTGGCTGCTCAAAAACCCTATTTGAAATAGCCTTGGTTCTATTGCCAAAGCCCTTGTCCATTGTTTGATAAACGATGCCATATGTTTTTCTTTTTCCTAGCTGAATAACAACAAGTTCGCCAGGAGCTAGTTTTTCTGTTGCCGAATAAGTAAAAAAGCTCCCTCGATTTAGAGGGATTTTGGTTAGTGGTGCAATGCTGTAGTAGAAAATTTTCTTGTCCATAGCTAGTCTAGATAAGCTCTAATAAGTTTCTGCTGAACTTTTTTTGATCTAGCAACTAGGCCAAGGAGAGAGTTGCCATATTTACTAAAGCCCTTATACTTCTCGTAAAACTGCAAGGGTCTTTCTTTCTTGTATTTTTTAGCTAAGAGTTTTGGTATTTCTTCGAGGTGGTATTCGGGCTGCAGTATCTTTCTTGCCGCTTCACGTCCAGAAATTATGGCCGGGTAGATGCCTTCTCCGCTGAAAGCATCAGTCAGACCTGCTGCGTCACCAACCAGAAAAGTATTTCCAAATTGAAAGCCTTGGTAGTCACAGTTAATAGGAGCACTTCGAAGCTTGGCTTGGCTCAGATCTATATTTCTTTCCTCAAGCCAGTCATCAAAATAGTCTTTAACTTTCTTAAACGAAATCATTTTCAAGTAGGCTCCAGTTCCAATTTCTGTAAAATTATCATGTGGGAAAATCCAAATATACGATGGGCCGATTTTTGTCATATCCATAAAAACCTCAATGTCGTCATATATTTTTGGGACTTGATATTGAATGGTTGGACCCATTTTTTCTGTCTTGAGACCCAAGGTTTTTCTGACCAAGGAGTTACTACCGTCAGCACCAATCAGGTAATCAAAATAAAATTCTTGACCATCTTTACAGATAACTGAAATCTGGCTTAGGCTAACAACTTCTGTTTCTTTCTTGATCTCCACACCTGCGTCTTCAGCTCTTTTTTCCATGTACGAACCAAGTCTTTCTCTGGAACAGGTCGCAATAGAACCCGGAGGAACTTTGACCTTTATTCTCTTGTTGGCAACACAAATAATTCCTTGATCAAAAGTTCTGTCCAAAAGGTCAGGGGGGACAATTTTTTTGATTTCTTTTCCCGTCAAACCACCAGCACAGACTTTGTTGCCAATAATAGAATTCTTTTCCAATATCAAAACCTTCTTCGAGGCTTCTGCCAATTTTCTGCCAGCTTCCAGGCCTCCGGGGCCAGCACCAATTACAATAACATCATACTTCTTCATTTGTTTCCGTTAATTCTATTTCAATTCTATCACTTTTTACCTATTTGCCAACAGTGATACTTCTCTTGTTATGCTTTAGCAATCAAAACAAAAAAATTGTGTGCTTTTTTTTAAATTTGTTCTATACTTTGTGCATAACATTCCATTGAAAAAAAACTTCATTTCGTATATAACTGATGTAGTAATAACATAATACATGCTTGAAATATCAAAACGAATCCAAAATATAGCCAGCAGTCAAACTATTGCGGTTGACTCCAAAGCCAAACAACTCATTTGCGAGGGGAAGAAAATCTATAATTTTGCTGTCGGCGAACCAGATATTGCTCCTCCAGAAGTTCTAATTAAGGCCATCGATAAGGCTTATCACGAAGGGAAAACCAAATACACTCACCCAGCTGGCACCCCAGAAGTAAGAGAAAAGGTTGCGGCTCATCTCTATGGTCTGGACAAAGTTAAATATTCAAAAGATCAAATAGTTGTCACTAATGGTGGCAAACAAGCCTTGTTTTTGGCCTTTCAGTCAATTATAAATGAGGGCGACGAGGTTATCATTCTGAAGCCCTACTGGGTTAGCTATACAGAACAGGTTAAACTGGCACAAGGAAAGCCAGTTTTTGTTGATACTACGGACGAATTTCAACTCGACATCGAAGCCATAAAAGAAGCTCTAACAAATAAAACAAAAGCTATTATCCTCAATTCTCCATCAAATCCCACTGGAATGGTCTTTAAGAAGGATTCCATTAAGAAGCTTGCAGCAGAGCTTGAGGGAAAGGACATCTATATTATCTCGGATGACATTTATCAAAATCTTTCATATGATGAAGAATTTTATCCGATAGCTAAGTATTCCAAGAAGATTAAAGAACAAACTATCATCATTCAAGGTCTTTCTAAGTCACATGCCATGACCGGTCTCAGGCTTGGTTTTATGGCTGCCAACCTAGAAGTGACAGCTGCTGCAACCAAGCTTCAAAGCCAATTATCAAGCAATCCCAATAGTCTTTTGCAAGCTGCTTCAATAGAGGTAATGGAGAATAGCGAGGAATACGAGAAGAAATATTTCGAGCTTTTTAAATCTAGAAGGGACTTAGTAGTCTCTATTCTTGAAAAAAATGATAAAATCAGTTTTAATAAGCCCCAGGGTGCTTTTTATGTTTTTGTAAACATCTCTCAAATCGAGAATGATTCAGCTAAGTTTTCAGAAAAACTACTTGAAGAAGAACTGGTGGCTACGGTTCCTGGGATTGCCTTTGGAATGGAAGGATTCGTCAGACTTTCTTTTGCCAGCAGTGAGAAGGATCTCAAAGAAGGTCTAAGCAAGTTTAATGCATTTTGCGAGAAGATAGCCAAGTAGAAACTATATATTTGTACAATCGGTCTGCAAGAAAATTAACTAGAAACTAAATGGAAATTTTTAAGAAAGTCGCCAAAGATCTCGTTGACCACAAGCATTCGTATTGGACTCCCGGATCATTTGATCTAGCTTTATGGAGCAAAAAAAACTCCATTCCCAATCGTGACAACATTCCAGTCTTTCATTCCAAGATCAAGTCTAGAAACAAAGATGGAACAGTCGATAACGTTAACAAACTTCCAGCTGTCGAGCAGAAGAAAATAGAAGCTGTTATCAAAAAGGCTTACAAGAACATGTGGGACCGTGACATAATTGCGGTTGAAAGAATAATTGGGGCTCATTCAGAAGGTTCTATGAAGTTCAGAGTTTTTGTCCCCAAAGAATATCCTCAATTGGCCTACATGGTTTACAACAATTTCTTCAAAGCACCTGAAGACAGACCAATTGACGTCACTACCATTATGATTCCGGATTTTGACGAGCAAATGACTTTGGTAGATCCTATTAGCAAGGTTACTTTTATCCTCGGAAGCGATTATTACGGAGAGCTCAAAATGAGTCTTCTAAGAATGACTATGCATGTCTCTAGAGAAAAGAAAAAGTCCCTCGGCCTTCATGCTGGTAGCAAGGTTTACTGGCTTAGAGATAAGAAAAAGCAACTCAAGAAAAAAGGTGTCTTGATTTTTGGCTTATCTGGAACAGGTAAGACCACCATCACAACTATGGGTCATGGTCTAAAATATCCAGAAAGGGTGAGAATCAGGCAAGATGACATCAATATCATAAACGAAGAGGGGTATTGTATTGGAACTGAAAGAAACTT
>JAHIRA010000069.1 GCA_018818905.1 Patescibacteria group bacterium
ATGTTCAAGTTCCTTGATGGTTGATTCTACTATTCATCGAAAATGGTTTACTTACATGAAAGACTATCTCCATCTAGATCATAATTTGTCTGGAGCCAGCTAAAACCCATCTTATTTGCTTCTTCACAAAAATCGCTTGTCTCCAATTCATATTCAACTCCCAGGATAGCCTTGTCTTGCTGTATATATGGCAATAATAAATTGCATTCATCGTGAGCAAAGCATTGTTCGTTAATAGCAAAATCAAAATCGTTTACCAAGTCATTAACTTGATCCAAGTCATTTTTCTGAGCAACAGAAAGATTTCTCTTATGTGCTTCTTCTGCCAGCCACTTATTGTAGGCCAGCTGATCACTGTAAGAGAGGTTGAAACCGGTGTCGGCTTGATATCCATCAATATTATCTGGCTCAACGCCGTCACATTTTTTTTGAACGGCCAGGTCAAGGCGCTTCTTCATGATATCGGCAAAACTATCATATTGAGAAATATTCAACCACTTCTCATCTGGCCAGTCCTCTAGTGAGTTACCAATTATTTCTGTTGGGAAATCCTGGGCGTCTTCTCTGTAATCTTCTCTAGTTCCCGCAGAAAAATAACAGATAACTTTAATGTCTCGACTATGGAGTTCGTCAATCACTGCTTGAGGGGTGTCTACTAGGTCGACGTCGTACAAATCAACCTTATAATCAGTGTTGATGCTGCCTGACAATTGCCACTGCCAGGTTGTGCCTGGCTTGGGCATATACCATGAATTCTTGTCAGAAGTTTTTGTTTTTGAGGTATTGTCACTATTCTCTTTGGGTGATGTAGAGCAGCCGAAGAGAATAATAAGAGTGGCAACTAAAATAGGAAGCAAGATTGTTTTTTTCATTTATCACAAGTTAGCTTACTTTGTATAATAAAAGCATACCAATCTGGCATGCTTTTAACAAGTGAGACTATAGTGGATTCCTATTTTTTCAATGTTTCTTTTCTAAGTCTAATTGATTTGGGGGTAATTTCTAGCAGTTCGTCATTGGCCATAACTTCCAATCCTCGTTCCAAAGTTAAATCAAGATGTGGAGTTAGGTTTAGAGCGTCATCAGAGCCAGAAGCTCGCATGTTGGTTAGCTGTTTTCCTTTGGTGGGGTTGACGGCCATATCTGCTCCTTTGCTGACGTTTCCAATAACCATTCCTTCATAAACCTCGACTGTCGGTCCAATATAGAGATCACCTCGATCTTGGAGATTATAAAGCGCATAGCCAAGGGCTTTGCCAGTTACCATGGAAGTCATAGAACCTGTTGCGTGGCGGTTTATTTCTCCAACATGGGGTCTAAAACCAATAACTCTTGAAGACATAATTCCTTCACCTCTAGTGTCAGTCATAAATTCTGAGCGTAGGCCCAGTAGTCCACGGGTTGGGATCTCGAAGACAATTCTGCTGTTATTCTGATGAGTTTTCATTTCCATCATCGTGCCTTTGCGTTTGGCAATTTTTTCTATAATCATGCCCGACATAGATTCTGGCACATCGATAATTAATTCTTCAAAGGGTTCCAAAGTCTGGCCATTTTTCTCTTTGAGAATGACTTGAGGTTGAGAAACTTGTACTTCGTATCCTTCTCGGCGCATGTTTTCCAATAGAATGGCAATATGCATTTCACCGCGACCGTAAACGGTACAGCGATCAGCTTTAGAAAAATCAATTTTGATCCCCACATTAACTTCCAACTCTTTCTCTAGTCTTTCTTTGAGTTGTGAGTTGGTCACAAATTCTCCTTCTCTTCCAGAGAAAGGGGAGTTGTTAACCATAAAGCCAAGGGAGATAGTCGGTTCATCAATAGAAATATGTGGCAATAGCTCAGTTGATTCATCTGTGGTCATAGTGTCGCCAATGAAGACGTCTGGAAATCCAGCGACAACCACAATGTCTCCGGCTTCGGCTTGGGTTACTTCTTTTCTGGCAAAACCTTCAAAAGTTAGCAGTTTAGTGACAACCCCTTTTTGAGTTGTGCCATCGACTCGTTTGATAAACAACTGATCTTTTTCCTTAACCGTGCCTTCATAAATTCGAGCAATAGCCAGTCGGCCCATGTAGTCATCATAATCAAGATTAAAAGACTGCATTCTGAGGGGCTTGTTTGTGTCTGATGGAGCAGGGTCAACATTTTCCAAAATAGCGTCAAGAAGAGGATTCATATCATTTGAATCGTCTTCTAGGTTTTTCTTGGCAATCCCGTCTTTGCCAATAGTATAAACAGTTTTAAAATCAAGTTGTTCGTCGTTAGCGCTAAGGTCCATAAAAAGCTCCAGAACTTCTTCAGTGACTTCTTCTGGTCTAGCCGCCGGTTTATCAATTTTGTTCAAAACCACAAGTGGCTTCAGACCAATCTCAAGTGATTTTTTGAGGACGAATTTTGTCTGAGGCATGGGTCCTTCGCCAGCATCAACCACCAGAATAACAGAATCAATAGAACGTAAAACACGCTCTACTTCTGAACCAAAGTCAACGTGACCTGGAGTGTCGACGATATTGATCTTGGTATCTTTGTAGAACATTGAAGCGTTCTTGGCATAAATAGTAATGCCGCGTTCTTGCTCCAAAGCATTGCTATCCATACTCACTGATTCACCACCAGAAGCACCAGTTTGGCGCATGAGGGCGTCAGTGATGGCAGTCTTGCCGTGGTCAACGTGAGCAATAATGGCGATGTTTCTTATCTCCATGAGTGAAAGTTAAAATAAAAAAAATGACATGTTCTGAGAACATGGTTAATGGAATACACTATACCAGTTCTTGCCTAGGTTGTCTAGAAGAAGAATTTGAGCGTTGGAAACGAGCTCTTTGGCGTCGTCTTTGAGATGAACCTGGATGATTCTTTGTCGCAGAATGTCTTCCTTGACTTCTTTGGCCAAAATATCCTCGTCCTCGTTGTTGAGGTTGCTCTTCATAAGTAGTTTTCTCTCTTTCTGGGGGCAGATCGGGGAGACTTTGTATTGGCAATGATTTTCTAATCAAGCGCTCAATTTTTTTGATATCTCTTCGTTGATCTGAAGTAGCAAAGGTAACTGCCTTTCCAGAGCGACCGGCTCGTCCGGTTCTACCAATACGGTGGACATAATCTTCTGAATTGTCCGGTAGGTCAAAATTAATAACCAGCGAAATATGTTGCACATCAATACCACGAGAAGCAATATCAGTGGCGACCATGACGCGAAACTTCTTGTTGGTAAAGCCATCCAAAGCAGTTTTTCTCTGATTTTGGGATCGGTTAGAATGAATCTCTGTAGCAGTATGACCCATATTTCTAATGTCACGAGCAATCTTTTTGGCCCCGTGCTTGGTTCTAGAAAAGATAAGAGTCGTATCTTTTTGGTATTTTTCAAGAAGGGAATCAAGCAAACGCATTTTGGTATTTTTTTGAACTATAAAAACTTCATGGTCAACATTCTCTGCTGATGTTCCTTGTGGAGCAATTTCGACTCTGAGTGGAGTTTTCATAAATTCACCAGCGAGTGAAGAAATTGTTTTGGGCATGGTGGCAGAAAAAAGCATAGTTTGTCTTTCTGTAGGAGCTGATTCTAGGATCTGCTTGATTTGCGGCAAGAAGCCCACGTCAAGCATGCGGTCAGCTTCGTCAAGAATGACAGCGTTAACTTTGCTCAGATTGTATATTTTTTGATTCATCAGATCAGCTAGGCGGCCAGGGGTAGCAATCACAATATGAGGATTGCGACGCAATGATTTGACCTGACTATGCTGAGGAGCTCCGCCAATAATAACTGTTGAACGTAGACCCAAAGGAGAGCCAATGCTTCTTAAGGCCTCTTCGACCTGAAGAGCAAGTTCGCGAGTGGGAACCAAAATAAGTCCTTGTCCCTTGTATAGAGCAATACGCTGAATAATAGGGATACCAAAGGCTAGCGTTTTTCCGGTTCCAGTTTGAGCAATACCAACCACGTCTTTGCCATCCAAAGCATTGGGAATAACCTGATGCTGGATGGGGGTCGGAACTATAAATTGTTTTTTGTTTAGGATGTTAAGAAAGCTTTTTTTGATTCCAAGATCACTAAAAAAGCCAGTAGGCTGATCTTTTTGAGTCATTAAATTGTGTTAAAAAAATGTGTAACCCGCGCTCTTCGTGGTCACACATTGACGCAAAAAGATTCGAGTTGCCCTTATTTATCTAGGCACATTAGTATATCAACAAGTATATGTTTTGTCAAGTGATTGTGGTGTAACTGCTCACTGGGTATGTTCTTCTCTTTCTTATTTAAGCTATTTCTATAGTTGGCTCCAACCAGGAGGTTGGAGCCAACGGAAGGCTCAGTGAGTGCTACATAAAAGTCGGGTAGAGAGCTTTTTATTATCCTCAGCTTCTCTTTTTGTCAATAATACCGCTATCTAACAATTCGAAAGACTCAAAAAGATATGATTTCATCCCTGTTCTATTTGCGCTTTCTACATTAGCTGCAGAGTCATCGATGTAAGATATTTGATTTCTGGATATGTTGTATTGCTTCTTGAGCAAGTCAACAATAGACTTATAAAAATCTGGATTAGGTTTCTTGAAGCCGATTTCTGCTGAAGAAAAAATGTTATCAAATGTTTCTTCAAAGCCCATCTGAACTTTCATGTATTGAGTTCTGTACTTCTCTTGATTTGTTGCCACGCAACACGGCATATCTGGTTACGGCTTTTATACAAAAGCCTCCACCCATATTTGCCTCCGCTACGCTACGGCAAACATCATATATGCCGAAACGCACTACCGTTGCGTCAAAACTCCCCTAGTTCAAGCCGTTTCTGAGGACTGTTCGTTAGAGTTTGTTGCTTGCTCTTGTTAATTAGCGTAGCTAAAGGGATTTTCTCGAATTGAGAGACCTGTAAAATTTGTAGAATTTCATAGAGATTACGTTTGACCTTTAGTTTCTTTTTCATAATGGCAACTAGAAGAAAGGTAGATATGGCAATGCAGATTTCTGTTTTGACTGCATTGAATGAATAACCCCAGAAGACTTGGATTTTAAGATGTTGCTTTACCCACTTAAAGAAGAGTTCTATCTGCCAACGATGCTTGTAAAGGTCAGCTATGGTTTGAGCTGGAACATGGAAATTATTGGTCAGATAGACATAATATCTGTTTGTTTCTCGGTCAAAGTATTTAACACGTCTTAGTTTTTCCGGGTAGTGTTTATGTGAATAGAAATGGTTAAGTCTAATTGTTTGGTCGCATCATGAGTCTTTGCTTTAGTTATGAGGAAAAATGAAGGAATGTTTCCTTTTAAATCGAGCTGTGTGTGGATCTTGACTGCTGATTTTTGAAGCTCGAAGTATGCCCACTGGAATGTTTTTAAGCACAGGTCTATGACTGTTGAATCAAGGGCGTAGACAGAGTTTTGAAGCTCAATGGAAAAATCATTGTCATCCAGGTACAGGCCACGTGTAATACCAATAAGGTACTCGGTAAAATCACGATGAATTCGAAAGTCTCGGGACTGGTTAGCACGTGATAGCGTAGAGGGAACGAATTTCCTCGTCCTGAAACCCAGATGATACAGTTGAGTGGGATGAGCATTCAAGCACAAAACTATTCCACGCAAGCTCTTTAGAGATGTTAGTTGTCCAAACATCAGTGCCAGAAACTGATCGCGACAAGTTAGATTGTATACATTTTTGTCTCCATTATATCTTCTGACACATTTTTCAAATTCATACCTTGAAACATAATCAACAATTTGAGAAAAGATGTATTTATTCTTGTTCATATATAATTAGCACATTAATTAAAGAAACACGCTAATTATCCCATTCCAGATTCAAATCGTAAAATTGTAAAAGAGCTGTATTTAGTGTAGTGTTAGGTAAAAGACTTGGTGTTTGTTTTGGAGGACGCAACAGTAGTGGCCGAAACGTTGTACGAAATACATTTTCTACCTGAAAAGAGAATTTGATTTTTTTTCAAGAAGATCATCTTAATCTAGCTGGAAAAGCAGAATTATTTCCGTATCTTTTGTCGTAAGTTGTGGGTGTTACCATGTTTTAATAGACCTAAATATGACATAAGACTCTGCGAGTTGTGCTTTTTTCCAAAACGTTTCAACACTCGCTTTTTTGATTTATGGTCAGTTTCTTTAACATTCTTCGTTTGGTAGAAGTTCTTAATGTACGGTGGTTTTTAAAATGAACCCATCCAAGAAAATCCACACCTGAAGCCACGGTTTTAAATAGAACTTTTTTGGGATGCAATTCGAGCATGAAAATCGATAAAAACTTCCAGACATGCCACGATATTAATGATATACTTACTTAAAACTCGCGGTCTTCAATCATTTTTTCA
>JAHIRA010000070.1 GCA_018818905.1 Patescibacteria group bacterium
GATTATCACCGGACCAGGACAGGGCGGCGGTCCACAAATAAGAGTCTTTAATGGTATTGGGCAGGTAGAGAACAACGGTTTTTTTGCTTATGCCAGTCATCTAAGAACCGGGGTCCAGGTCACGGCCGCAGATATCAATGATGATGGCAAAGATGAGATTATTACCGGAGCTGGCCCGGGTGGCGGTCCGCAAATTAGAGCTTTTAGTGCTGACGGGGGAGTGGTTCACAATGGTTTTTTTGCATATGATAAGAGTTTTAGAGGTGGGGTGAATGTGGCGGTAGGGGAGTTTTGAGAAAAACCAAGATCTAACAAAAATTCTACAAATAAAATCGCAGAAGCCCTATTAATAGAACTTCTGCGATTTTATTTGTAGAATTTTTGCGGCAAACTAAATCTATCTCTTCACCCGAATTAGCCCAGAACAAGGCACAATCTCAATTCCTTTATTCTCAAGTTTGTCTAAGAATAAATTGAGTCCCATAGAATCAGAAGAATGATGTCCAGCGACAATGACGTTGAGATGGTGTTTCTTGATTTTCTTGATGGTGGGTTCCTTGAAGTGCATTCCCACAATAGTGCTCACTCCAGCACGAGACAATTCTTCGTAAATACTGTCGTGAGGGCTGGTCCCGCCAGTCATATCAACCATAACTTTACCGGCTCTGTTTTCTTTGGCGCCAGACACTAACTGTGGTCCAGCATTCATTCTGGTGGCTTCCTGGTATTCTGGAATGTCCATTAGGATGTCCATGACATTCTTGACACTTCGAGGCTTTTCTTTGTCGTATAGTTCTTGTAGATAGCGCCAGACGAGATTGTCGGTTGGCGTATGAACGTTGAGAAAAGACAGGTTTAGAAGTTTGGCTGCACTGATGGCTTCCATGTGATTGGCCGGATGAACACCACGATGAACTTCAGAGATTCTTTGCTTCATCAAGTTTTCGGCCACATGAATGGGGACTCCAAGCCTGTGATACAAGTCTTCAAGCATGTCCATGACTCCAGCCAAATCAGCAAAAGCTTTTCCTTCTGGATGGTGAGCAAAGATCAAATCAATGGGTTTGCTTTTTTCACCTAGTCTGTCAGCCAACATCACTTCACCAATTTCCATGTCGATGCCAACTAAAATTCTCTTGATGTCTGGATTCTTCTTGGTCACAAAGTGAACTCGACTATCATTGTAGGGATGTTTGAATCTCTCTACATCATAATAAGATTTTTCTTTCTTGGAGAGTCTTTCGTAATTCTTTTTTTCGGAGTCCAGTTTTTCTTTGACGTCTTGTTTGTCTCTGAAATCTGCCCTGAGACCTTCTTTGATAGCTAGGTCAAATATGTCTTGAGTTTTCATAATTTTAGCTTATTAATTTATTTTGGGAAAAAATAACCCCGCTGAGGCGGGGTTATTTAGGAGAAACTTTCTTATTTGACCTTATCGATGATTTTTTTGAACACCTCGGGATAGTTGAAGGCAATATCTGCCAGGACTTTGCGGTCAACGTCAACTTTGTTTTTCTTGAGACTGGCGATGAATACGCTATAAGACAAACCTTCTTCTCTGACTGCCGCGTTGAGTCTGGTGATCCACAACCTTCTAAACTCTCTTTTTCTGACTTTTCTGTCTCGGTAAGCGTAGCTTCCAGCCTTCAATGTGGCTTGCTTGGCAGCTTTAAATTTGCTTTTTCTTCCACCCTGAAAACCTTTGGCGGCTTTAAGGACTTTCTTTCTTCTCTTGCTGGCGCGAACGCCTCTTTTGACTCTAGCCATATGAGTAAACTAAAACTTTATAAACTAAATATGAAGACTGCGACGAATATTCTTGGCGTCAGCTTTGGCAACTGATTGTAGTCGTCTTTTACTTCTAGTCACACTACCTTCTTCTCTGGCGTTAAAATGGTTTTGAGAAGCAGTTTTTTTCAGAAGCTTTTTCATTTTGGTAACTTTGATTCTCTTGGCGGTTCCTCGGTGGGTTTTGGCTTTGGGCATAAAGATAAATTAGCTCTAGAAATCTATGCAAAAATAACTGTTACTTGTGCTTGAACAGTGGAGTAATAGTATAAAAAATTGGGCGTTACGTCAAGGGCAAAAATTGTAACCGCTCACTGAGCCTCCTGTTGGCTCCAACCTCCTGGTTGGAGCCAGATGACCTACAAGGAGTCGTGTTTAATCTATCCCGTAAGAGAGAAAAGTATAAATGATGTTTTTCTCGTTTCCTAATTACGCAATGAGTCTCCAACCGGGAGGTTGGAGCCAACTATAGAAATAGCTAAAATAAGAAAGCGAAGAGCATACCCAGTGAGCAGTTACCAAAAATTACATACTAACCACTTGAGCATAAAAAAGCAGCCTTATGAAATAGGCTGCCAAGAACATGGTGTGCTTGGTATTCAATGAAAATTTTGATCTCAAAGGAAATGATACTCGTTCTTCGCTCCCCATGCTTGAAGAGCTTTTCTCATTTCCGTCCCGAGGCCGGCACTGCTTTTGCCTTTTTCTCTAACTAGTTTCGTTATTGCCATAAGAAAATCGGGGTCATGAAATGCGAGCTCAACTGCCCCGTTGATCTCATAGTCTGGGAGATGTTCACTGAACATCTCTCTTGCCTTATTATGATCAAAACTTTTCATAGCCTTTCCTCCTTGAATTAAAAAACAGCCTAGTTCCTTACCAGACTGTTTTTAAACTACCAGAGATTATTATCTTGTCAATTCAATTATTTTTTTTACACACCACCATACCAAGCCCAAGTCTTTCTCTTTTGGGGCGTTGTTCAATCTTGACATCATCACCTAGTGACTTGGCAAATTTGTTGATCAGGTCATAACCAAGGGAACCGTGAGCTTTCTCACGACCGCGCATGACTAGTTCAATTCTAACCTTATGACCTTTGTCTAAAAACTTCTGGGCCTGTTTGATCTTCATGTCTAAATCATTGCCAGAAATACGCATAGAAATACGAATTCCTTTGACGTCAACTTTCTTTTGCCTCTTTCTTTGCTTTTGCTCCTCTTTGGCTTTCTGATATTTAAACTGACCGTAATCCAAAATTTTACAAATAGGTGGCCTGGCGTTGGGGGAAACTTCGACTAAATCAAGTCCCTTTTCTTTGGCCAAAGCTAGGGCCTCACTGTTTCCCATTTCTCCGAGCATGGTTCCGTCTTCGTCAAGAAGTCTGATGGGGGAGAAACGAATTTGTTCGTTGATGCGGGTGAATTTTTTGCTAATAGTTCTGTGATTAATTTTTGTGATAGCTAAGCTATTTTCTATTCTAAGAGAGTGGCGCAGGATGTCAAGGTGAGTCTGGACTTTTCTACTCTAGTTGACTTTTGTTTCTGGCTGTATATTCTTCTTTGAGGATGTCCATTATATACATATCGTGCCACTTTCCGGCGTGAAAAACATTCTGTCTTAGTCTGCCAGCTTCTTTGAAGCCAATTTTGCCATAGGCTTTCTTGGCTCGTTCGTTAAAATCAGCAACGCGAAGAAAAACACTCTCCATGTTGAGCTCGTTGAAGCCAAAGTCCATGATAAGAATAATAGCTTCTGGACCATAGCCCTGCCCCCAGAAGTCCTTATCACCAATAACTATGCCTAGCTCGTGTCCCTCTAGGCTGACATTGCCAATGATTTTCTCTGAGGCTAGGTCTTTGATAGCAAAAATTGTGTTCTTGGGGTCGCTTTTGGTTACTTTTTCTTCAAACCATTTTTCTTCTTGGGCGTGAGTTAAGGGAAGTTCAGTCACGATAGAAAGACCACGACTAACTTCAATATCATTTAGCCATTTATAGAAAAGATCGATGTCGTCTTTTTCAATGGGAACCAGGGCACATTTTTTTCCTTTGAGAACAATAGGGTGAGCCATATTATTGTTTAATCCTCCTACACTAAAGCTTCGGCGGACGAGTCGAAGTTGGGTTATTTCCTGGTCTTATTATAGCCTAGATAGATTTTTTTGCCCATAAAAAAAGGACAGCAAACAAATGGGTTTGCTGTCCGGGGTAATGGGAGGAGGGAAAGGTTCGTAATGTTCAGATGGAAAGTATATCCCATTGCTTATAATAAGTCAAGCGTTTCGGGTTTTTTTCTTGCCCTGCTCTTCTTCCATGCTACAATAACCACAATGCCAAAAATTCTAGCCAAAAACAAGCGCGCCAGATTTGATTATCATATCCTTGAAAACTTTGAGGCTGGTTTGGTATTGGAAGGGCAAGAAGTGAAGTCTATTAGGGACAAGAATGTTTCTCTGAAAGGAAGCTATGTGACTATTAGAAATAATGAGGCTTATTTAATTAACGCTCATATTTCTCCCTACAAACATGCCGGCCAACTCACTGACTATGATCCAACCAGAACAAGAAAATTGCTTCTGACCAAGAAAGAGATTAAGTCATTGATCGGCCAGCTCAAACAGAAGGGATTGACACTGGTGCCTATTTCATTGTATAGTCGCAAGCGTCGTATCAAGCTCGAGTTTGGTCTTGGCAAAGGCAAGAAAGATTACGACAAGCGCCAAGATATTCAAAAGAGAGAAGATACAAGAAAAATTCTTCAGAAGCTAAAGAGAAGCAGGTAATAAAAAATGCTATAGGTGATTGATTTATAATCCCTCCCCCTGCTAAGGGGGAGGTTAGGAGGGGGTTTTGCTTCAAGAGAAGTATTACGAAAGATTGTAACGGAAATGGTTTGTTAGCAAAAGACCCCACCCTGTCCCTCCCCTTAGCAGGGGAGGGGAATAAGGATTAAGCTTCTGATTAACTATTACGGGGATGCTTGGTTTCGATGGAGAAGATCTTTTTAAAACGTCAAATCAAGTGGGCAAGACCACTTGTAAATCTCTTCTTGCAACTCGATAAATGCAAACATTATCACTAAGGTGAAAGACAAAGCTAAGGCTTTTGCTTCAGCTTTCAGTCTGCAACCTGTTACCGCTGCTGTCTAATTTTCAGTAGCCATCCATGACTTGCCGCTAGGGGTGGGTCAAATGGGTGCCATTTTTTCCTAGCTGCGGGGTAGTAGTTCCTTGATTCTACCTTCAAGTTTGCCAAGGATATAGCCAGTGAGCTTTTGTCTGTTTCTATTCACTGGCCAAACAAATCTAAACAGACTAAGTTTGTATCACGTTTTTCAAATTCTTTTTCAGACGCGGGTTCGATTCCCGCCATCTCCACTGTCATGTATCATTTTCGATATTCAAGAGACCGCCTTGCTATTTTTCTTAGGGCGGTTTTTTGATTTAAAAAAAGGCCGACACGACTGTCAGCCCAAAGGTACAGGGAAAAGGGAACGAGAGTCACTTCTTTGGCAGTGGGAAGAGCCACACCTTGTTGTTGATCGACTTTGCTGTATGATTTTTGCTGGCAGCAAGTGTGACTTCGAAATCACCATCACCGTTGAAGTCAATTCCGGTTTCGTGTTCAAAGGTGGACACTTTTGTCCAAGTTCCAACTTTGAAGACGTCTAGCTCAATATCGCCAAGTCTTGCAGAGGCGATCAAGGTTTTCCCGTCAGGGGTAAAGGCAAAGTTGTAATATTTTTTATCAGTGCTGTGCAAGATTTGCAGGTCAGCTGCATCGAAAGCAACACTTCTGGAGCTTACCTCATCCTCTTCGACTGCGATGATCAAGCCACCGCTCGGACTTACTTGTTTCAGGGAGAAGGCTTTGGAGAATGTCTGGGATCGTTTATGCCTTTTCCTCCACACTGACCTAACAGAGAGACTTTCTCCAATAGAAGACGCACATTTTTTCTCTTTATCAGAACACCCCACAAATTTTGATTTGAAGTGATAGCAAAGAGCGTCTTTTTTCATGAAGTGCAGAACATCACAGCTGCCCCCATAGCTTCTTCGTTTTACTAAAAGGCGAAGAGACTTTTTCGCTCGATATATCCTTATTCTAAAAATCGTATAGGATGTAGCGACGAAAAGGACCTGGCCTTTCAAAGGGGATATGTTTTTGATTCTCCAGAAGCCGGATTTTTTGCTTCCGAGCAATTTTGTTGCCAGAAGATTTCCGAACATGTCCCAGATGATAAGGCCACCACAATTTGTCCCAGCAATGATGACATTTTCTTTGCCAATCTTGCCGGTTACGATCTTGGAGATTTCACCCAAGTCCGCCGACTTCTTGGATTTGCGGCTTTGTAGCCTTGAGCGTTGGGCCTGAAGTTTCCTCAAAACCTTGGTGAGATCAATAGTCAAAATCTTTCTTTTGGTCTTGACCCCAAGAACATAGATCTTGTCTCTGGCCGCAATCAGAAGCTCTGATCCTTGCAGGGAAAAAACCATGTCGAGGACACTTTTCCCGGCGACGAAAAAAGGTTTGAGGATTTTTTTTGTCACTTTCTTTGCAGGCCTACTTGTTGGGGATTTTTTGACAATCGCTTTCTTTGTGCACTCACAAGCTTTTGTCTTCCACTTGATGACAGTGATCTTCTTTATCTGTGTTTTACGACAGGTAAAGGGAAGAAGAATCAGAAGAAGTGTCCAGGGAAGGAGAATTATTATCCAGTTTGCCTTAATCCAAGTCATTTTTCTCTCACCTTTCTTGCAATGGTTGTGTCTGTCCCGTTTGGGTTTTCGTAAAATGAACAGCCCGTGATTATACATTCTTTTTGCTCAGGAGTCAATAAATTTCAGAAAAACATTGACTTTTATAAAAAAATTATACATAATAATTAGTCAGTAGAGAAAAAGCTATTTTCAAGACGTTTGTAAGAGAGAAGTGGCAAAAAGATAGTTTTTGTTAGTGGTAATGCTTATTTTTAGGGTAGTGGGTGCTTTCACAAAAGGAGAAGTACCTTTTTTTTATCAAAACTGTGTTAATATATGATAAGTACAAACTATAAAAGAGGGATATGAGTAAAAACAAGCACAAGGCATCAAAAAAGGATACTGACAGCCTCTTTGGGGCCGTTCTAAAACTCAAGACTCTACCAGAAAGTCAGAAATTTTTCCGTGATCTTCTGACAGTCGAAGAATTAAACGAACTGTCAATGAGATGGAGAGCCGCTCAAATGATTGATAAAGGCGTGCCTTATAGAGAAATCGCCAAAAAAACAGGTATGTCAACCGCCACAGTTTCGCGGGTGGCTTATTGGCTCAAATATGGCAAGGGTGGTTACAAGATTGCTATCAAGCGATCGAAAAAGAAATAGATTTTGACACTATAACCTGGTATTTATCAATAGATTGACGAGGTTTTTTTTACTTCATTTTATTGCTCTTCACTGAAGATAGATTTTCAGCTATACTTTAAGAGCCAAACAAGAATAACATCTACTTATGCAAGACAATGATGTCAGATTACAACTGGCTTTAGATTTTACCAATCTCAAGAGTGCTATTGAGATTGCAGATCAAGTCAAGGATTATGTTGATATTATCGAGGCTGGGTCTCCTCTCATCAAAGCTGAGGGTTTGGGAGTAGTAAAAAAGCTCAAAGAAAGATATCCAGAAAAACTCATTATGGCTGACATGAAAACTGCTGATATTGGGAGCTTGGAAGTCAGAATGGCTGGCAAGGCTGGGGCTGATATCACCACAATTCTTGGTGCATGTCCAACAGAAACAGTGCAGTCAGGGGTGGAAAAGGCTTGGGAAGAAGGTGACATTAAAATAGCGGTTGATCTTTTGGGAGTACAAAACCTCAAGAAGCGGATCAACGAATTACAAAAATGCAAGCCCAGTTATTTTCTGGTTCATGTTGGAATTGATGAACAGAAGGCCGGTAAAGATCCCCTTCGCAAGGTGATTGATGTTGCCAAAGCCTCAAAAACTCCTCTCATTGTTGCCGGCGGGATTGATGCCAAGCTTGCCGAAAGACTGGCAAAAATTGATAATGTTGACGTGGTGATTGTTGGCGGAACCATCACCAGAGCTGATGATCCGATTAAGGCAGCTCAAGAAATAAAGGCGGCGCTTCAGAGTTAAAACAACTCATCCTTGCTCGAATCCAATAATTATATTACTCTAAGTTCACAGACCAAATATAGGCAAGCGGAGACATTTATTATTAAGGGCAAAAAAATGTTGTCTCCAAACGACAAACAAGAAATCCGAACTATCATTCTCGAGGCTTTTGATCAAGTCTTGATTCCGGCTATGAACGCGATGATGGATGAAAAGATTGACACTAAGTTCGATGAGAAACTTGATGAGAAAATTGACACTAAGTTCGATGAGAAATTCAACGAAAAGCTAGAACCTATCATGGGAGAGCTAAAAGCTATTCGCCAAGAGAACGCTATGTATCTGTTTGGTCAAAGAAGGCAGGACGAGACGCTTGAAGATCACAAAAAACGCCTGAGAAAGTTAGAACTCATTTGAGATAAACAACAACAGATGTCATTTCTCCAAGACAAACAGATTATGGAGCAGGTTTTTGGTTTGGCCGGAAATGGTCAGAATATGGGGCATGATCCCAAAGTTGGAGCCATTGTTGTCAAGAAGGGAAAGATTATCGCTCAGGGATATCATCGGACATCTGGAGAAGACCATGCTGAAGTTGATGCCTTCAAAAAAGTCAAAAACAAAGCAGAGCTAAAAGGGGCAATTCTTTATACCAATCTTGAGCCGTGTTGTATTTATAGACGGACTCCTTCGTGTGTTGATCAAATTATAAAATATGGTCTCAAAGAAGTGGTAGTTTCCAACCAAGATCCCTTTCCCCAAGTTAACGGCTTTGGTTTCAAACTTCTAAGAAAAAGAGGAGTCAAAGTTAGAACTGGCTTGATGAAGTTGTCGGGCGCCCAAGTTAATCAAAGATTTTTCAGTTGGTGCCAGAAGCAAAAGCTCAAGAAGCCTCAAGTTAATATTAGCACCGCAGCTAGTGCTGACGGCAAAATCGTTGATCATACTTTGGCTGAAACACATATTTCTTCTCCAGCAGACAAGCGTTACAAAGATAGCCTGCGCAGTCAGCATGATGCTATTCTTATTGGCGGGGAAACTTTTCTGAGAGACGACCCTTCTCTTATTATCAAGGAC
>JAHIRA010000071.1 GCA_018818905.1 Patescibacteria group bacterium
ATTCAAGAGATCAGGATATCAAATATCAATACAGTTCCAAGAATAATGAGAAAATGCCGGAAAAAACTTTTGATCTTCTTTTGGAAGCAATCAAATATTTCAAACCAGATAAGGGATTGAGATTCACGACAGATGTGGCTCTTCCAAAGGGGTCTGGCTTGGCTGGATCAAGTGCTTTGATCATTGCAATTTGTGGAGCTCTGAGGGAGTACACAAAAAAGAAAATTATGGATGAAGAATTGATAGAAATTGCCAGAAGTCTTGAAGAGAAAATCATTAAAACTACCGCAGGCTGGCAAGACTATTACCCAGCTATGTATGGAGGACTTAATATACTAGAATTTAACAACGAAGGAAGACATAGAAATTCAAACAGTATTTTGGGATCATTTCACAAGGAATTGGAAAACAAGTTGATACTTTGTTATACAGGAGAGCCACATTTTTCAGGTACGAACAATCAAGAAATTCTTGAGAAAAGAAAAGCTAGAGATAAAAACGTTATCGCAGCACTTGAAGCGGTCAAACAAACGGCCATAAAAATGAAGGAAGCTGTTATTTCTGAAGATCTGGAAGAGTTTGCCAAGCTCTTAAATGAAGATTGGGAGAATAGAAAGCTTTTGTCACCCAAAGTCACAACCAATCAGATTGAAAAGCTTATTGGAGCTTCGTTTGAAAAAGGGGCTAAGGCTGCTAGAGTTTGTGGTGCTGGTGGGGGAGGTTGTATGGTTGTTTTGTCAAATGGAAATAGGTTTGAAATAGAAAACACCCTGAAAGAAAACGGAGCAGAAATCTTGGATTATGAGTTTGATTACAAAGGCCTTGACGTGAGAAGGGATTAAAAGCGATATTTATACACAATGGATACAAGAGTTAGAAAAGCAAAAAAAGAAGATTTAGACCGTATCATTGAAATTAGCCTAAACTGTTTTTCTCAGGACAACAAAGATGAGCAAGAGGCTTATCGGTGGGTCTCTGCTACATTTGCTGCTTCTCCTAGAGTAGTTTATTTTGTTGCCGAAGCTGATGGTCAAGTGGCGGGCTATATTAACTGGATGCACATTGGCGGATTTAGATCAGGGGTAGTTGAGCTGGATCAGATTGGAGTGCACTCAGATTTTCAGGGACAAGGATTGGGGCAAGTACTTCTCAAAGAATCGTTGAAAACGGTCAAGAAGATGTCACAAGAAGAGTTGGGTGTGCCGATTAGAGTAGTCAAAGTCGACACAGCAACCACCAACGCAGCCAAAGGATTTTATGAAAAACACCTCGGAGCCAAAGAAGAAGCGGTTCTAAAAGATTTCTTCTATGGTGAAGATGAGGCTATTATGCTGAAACGATACTAGATATAGACTGCTAATCACTACCAAATGAAAACTGTGAAGCTATCAAAACGTGCGACAAACATGCAAGCCTCTCCCATCAGGAAGCTTTATGATGCGGCCAATGAAGCCAAAGAAAGGGGAACTCACATTTACCATGTCAATATTGGACAACCAGATATCAAAACTCCCAAGTCTTTTGTCAAAGCCCTCAAAGAATTTGAACAAGATGTGATTGAATATGCGCCTTCACATGGCATGAAAGAGTGTCATGAGGCTTATCAGCGTTACTACCAAAACAAAAATATCAAACTCAAGCAATCCGAAATTGTTATCACGACGGGAGGGAGTGAGGCTATTGTTTTTGCTTTGGCCGCTGTCACAGACCCGGGTGATGAAGTCCTTGTCTTTGAACCTTTTTATACCAATTATAACGGTTTTGCCAGCATGGTTGGAACCAAGCTCAGGCCCATTACTTTGAATATTAATGATGGTTTTCACCTGCCAGATTCTTCTGAAATTGAATCAAAGATCAGTCAGAAAACCAAGGCTATTTTGCTTTGTAATCCCAACAATCCAACCGGAACAGTTTATACCAAGAAAGAACTTGACGCCGTGGTCAAGATTGCTGAGAAATATAATCTTTTTTTGATTGCCGATGAGGTTTACTCAGATTTTGTTTTCAGTGGCAAACACAAAAGCTTGTTACAGTATCCTCAAGTAGAAGACAAAGTTATTGTCATTGATAGTGTTTCCAAGAAATATTCTTCTTGCGGAGTGCGAATTGGTGCCTTTATTTCCAGAAACCAAGATTTAATTGCCACCGCTATTAAACTCGGTCAAGCCCGTCTATCAGTGGCCACTATCGAGCAGCGAGCTGCTGCCAAAATGATTGGCAAACAAGAAAACTATCTCAAAAAAACTGTGGCCGAGTATCAGAAAAGGCGAGATGTAGTTTTTGAAGAGTTGCAGAAAATAAAGGGAGTCACACTTAGTAAACCCGAAGGCGCTTTTTACAATATTGTCGGTTTGCCCATTAAAGACGCTGAGCACTTTGCCAAATGGCTTCTAGAAGAATTTTCGTACCAAGGAGCAACTGTCATGGTCGCCCCGGCAGAAGGATTCTATGCTACCAAGGGTAAAGGCAAAAATGAAATTAGAATTGCCTATGTACTCAAGAGTAGCGACATGAGAAAAGCCATGAAGATACTTGAGAAGGGCCTTGAGGAATACCAAAAAAATAATTAGAACATAACAAACATGAAAGTTGTAATTGCTGCTGCTGGCAAGGGAACGCGGATGGGAGAGTTAACCAAGCATCAACCCAAGCATGTTATTCCGATTCTAGGAAAACCTTTTATCTATTATCTGGTAAGCCATCTACGAGAAGCAGGGTATTTGGACATTGTGGTGGTGACAGGATATCAAAGTGATAAGATTGATCATTTTCTAGCAGGCTACAATCACAACATCAAGACAGTCAATCAGTTTAAGGTTCTGGGAGACAAAGTTTATGGCACGGCTTGCCCAGTCAAAGCTGCCAAATCTTTTATTGGTAATGAGAATTTTATTCTCATCAATGGCGATGCTCTCATCTCAAAAAGGGATCTGAAGGCTTTTGATATCGATGATGATTATTGTTATCTTTCGTCTATAGAAAGCCAAAAACCAGAAAAATACGGGGTCGTGATTTCTCGGGGGGAATACTTGGAGAGAATTGACGAGAAGCCGGAACGGCCAAGCTCAAATCTTGTTAATTGTGGGTTTTACAAGCTAACTCCTGATATTTTTTCTGAGCTAGAGAAGCTTGAGAAGTCTTCACGTGGGGAGTATGAAATTGTTGACGCAATTACTAGTTTGGCCAAACAAAAAAAGGTGAAGGTGAAGAGAATTAAGGATTATTGGCTAGATTTCGGCTCGCCAGAAGATATCGACAAAGTCGAAAGATTCTTAACTAATAAAGCCGCTGAAAAAGTTTATCGCTTACCATAATGAAATTAACCGCAGACCTAGACGAGGTGGTGAAGGCTCTCAATGACAATCAGGTTGTTGCTTTTCCAACTGAGACATCCTATGGTTTTTTGGGTAACGCTACAAAGCAAGTAGTCATTCAGAAGATTCTTGACATTAAGGGAAGATCTTTTGACAATCCTCTTTCAGTTTTGGTTAGGGATGAAGAACAGGCACAGAAGTTAGTAGACTTTGATAGTCGAACACAAGGCTTGTTCGATCATTTTTTACCCGGACCTCTGACTATTATTGCCCGAACTCAAAAAGAGATCAGAGGAGTCAGCAAAAACGGAACTCTAGCCCTAAGAATTTCATCAAAACCAGAGATAGATAGTATTTTCAAAGAAATTGATTTTCCTCTGACGGCGACTTCAGCTAACCTCAGCGGTAAAAAGGATCTTTACAGCCATGATGAAGTTGTGAGAACATATAAGACAAGAGCATTTAAACCAGATTTAGTCTATCAGGGCGGGGAAGTTGAGGAACGTAAGCCATCAACAATTGTAGATGTTTCCCAGCAGAAAATGAAACTTGTTCGTCAAGGAGAAATTGACTTCACAGAGATCCAGAGAATTGACAGATAGTGTTAAATTTTTAATCCTCCTACGCTAAAGCTTTGGCGGATGGGTCGAGTCCAGAGCTTGCACTGGGGTTTATACCGTTGATTTCACAATTCAGGGCTTGAATATTGAAGACTATTAATCAAAATTGACTTCATGCAGTACCTACAAAAAAATGATCGTCAAATCTACAATTTGATTCAAAAAGAGGAGAAGCGTCAGTACTCAGAAGTTCGTCTAATTCCATCAGAAAACTACACCTCCAAAGCTGTCATGGAAGCAAGTGGGTCAGTTCTGACCAACAAGTATTCTGAAGGCTACGCTGGCAAGCGCTACTATCAAGGACAGGTTTATATAGATGAGATTGAAATCTTGGCCAAAACAAGAGCCGAGGAACTCTTTAAAGTGTCCCACGCCAACGTTCAGCCGTATTCCGGTTCACCAGCCAATTTGGCTTGCTATATGGCTCTTCTAGAGCCCGGTGACAAGATTATGGGTATGACTTTAACCTCTGGTGGTCATTTAACTCATGGGGCGTCTGTGAGTGCAATTGGGAAGCTTTTTGAAATTGTTCCCTATACTGTCTCAGAAAAAACCGGCCTTCTTGATTTTGATGAGCTGGAAAAAATTGCCATCAAAGAGAAACCCAAACTAATCATTGCTGGTTACACAGCCTATCCCAGAAAAGTAAGTTTCTCAAAATTCAAAGCTATTGCCAAGAAAGTGGGGGCCTATCTTCACGCGGACATTGCTCATATATCTGGCCTAATTGTGTCTGGTGAGCACCCTTCACCATCTCCACATGCCGACACTATTATGACTACGACGCACAAGTCTCTTCGTGGACCCAGGGGAGCTATGATTATGTGCAATAGTAAACTCGCCCAAGACATCGACCGAGCCGTGTTCCCTGGTCTACAGGGCGGGCCACATGACAATACAACTGCAGCTATTGCTGTGGCTCTCAAAGAGGCTCTTGGCTCTGATTTCAGGAAGTATGGGAAGCAAGTCGTCAGAAATGCCCAAGCTTTGGCTGAGGGATTACAAGAAATCGGTCTCAAGCTTTCAACCGGTGGCACTGACACTCATTTGATTCTAGCTGATGTGACCCCGCTGGGTCTAATAGGTAAACAAGCAGCTGTTGCGCTAGAAAAGGCTGGCCTGATCGTTAACGCTAACACTATTCCTTTTGACAAAAGGTCTCCTTTTAGTCCTTCCGGCATTCGACTTGGCACACCGGCTATCACTACTCTAGGAATGAAAGAAAAAGAAATGAAGGAAATCGTAAAATTTATCAAGGAGGTCTTTGACCATGTTGACAATGATAGAAAACTCAAGCAAGTCAGGAAAGAAGTTGAAGAGTTTATGGCTAGCTATAGATAATTCATCCCCATAAGCCGAAGTGGCGGAATTGGTAGACGCGCAGCGTTCAGGGCGCTGTCTCGCTTTGCGAGGTGTGAGTTCAAGTCTCACCTTCGGCACGTCGAAACAATGCTCCGGGTTACGTCAATTCCTACGCTTCGCTCCGGAATTGACTCCACCCTCCGCATTGTTTCTCCTCTCAGAAAATAGCTCTTGGACCAGATAGAAGGGCTGACACTAAACTAGTTTCAAGAGAAAAATAATAATTTCCAATGACGTCACCTAGTCTTGAAGAAATTGACAATTTGAGGAAGAAGAGTTTGCGACCGGTAGTGGTGGGGTGTTTTGTGAATGAAGGGCGCATTTTGTTTGTCTATAAGTCAAAACATGATTTGTGGCAATTACCACAAGGAGGAGTCAAAAACAAAGAAAAGATGCCCGATGCCTTTGTGAGAGAAATGGGCGAGGAGTTGGGAGAAGATTTTGTTAAGAAAGCTTTGGAGCCACAATTTTTTGGTGAAGATCAACTAGAATTTCCGCCATACCTTCATGGATCAAGAAAGCTTCAGGCAGATGATGGCAATGAGATAGAAATGATTGGCAAGGCTTACCTTTTCTGTCAGGCTCAAACATCCGAAACTGATCTTGATATTACCAAGTCAGAGTTTGATGATTATAAATGGATTCCCATTGATGAAGCCAGAAGTTTTGCGGAAGAGAATATTTATCAAAAAGGAAAGCAAAGAATGACTCTAAAAGTTATAGATGGTTTAGCATAGGAGGTTGGCTAGAAAGGTCCTCTTTTGAGGGCTTTTTGATTGCATTCTAGTCCCAAAAAAGATATAATTATCATGTTAAGTAACATCAAAACATGGCACGCGTAATCTCCATTATCAATCAAAAAGGAGGGACTGGCAAAACAACCACCGCTATTAATTTGGGGGCAGCTTTGGCTGAACAAGGCAAATATGTGCTACTCGCTGATTTGGATCCACAAGCCAATGCCTCAAGCGGACTAGGAGTAAAAGCCGATCCTTCTATTGGTAATGTTTATGACGCTCTCATAGGAGACAAAAGCGTTTCAGATATGCTCTACAAAACCCCAGAAAAAAACTTACACCTTCTGCCAGCACATGAAGATCTCTCAGGGGCAAATATTGAACTTGTAGGTTTGGAGCAAAGAGAGTTCAAGCTTAAAGAAGCTTTGGTTCGGGTTAGAGAAAATTATGATTATATTATTATAGATGGTCCTCCCAGCTTAGGTCTTCTGACTATTAATGCTCTAGTCGCCTCTGATGAGCTTATCATTCCTGTGCAGTGTGAATACTATGCTCTTGAGGGTCTTTCGCAACTACTTCAGACGGTTGACCTTATCAAGCAAGGCCTACACCCAGATCTCAAGGTTTTGGGGGCTTTGCTGACTATGTATTATCGACGGATCAGACTTTCTGAAGATGTGGTCACAGAAGTTAGGAACAATTTTCCTCATCATGTTTTCAAAACTATCATTCCCAGAAATGTTAGGCTAGCCGAGGCGCCAAGTTTTGGTCGTCCGGTTCTCAGCCAAGCTTCTTGGTCCAAAGGGGCC
>JAHIRA010000072.1 GCA_018818905.1 Patescibacteria group bacterium
ACCTGTTTGGATTTTTCTAACCTGTTTTTGGCAAATGAGGCTGCCAGAATCTTTTCTTCCAATATATCCAAAAATCTTTCAAAGCATCTAAACGAGATCAGGAGCAAAATCAAATTATCATCGCCCAGGTCAGGCAAATGAACATAACAATACTTATCAAGTTTACTCTGGCTATCTTGATTCCTCAGCTCCCTCAAATAAAACCTGGCTTCAGGAATATCTTTGAAGGCAGTTTTCTCAAACTCTTGGTATCTTTTCTTGAGAATTATCTGAGATTCTTTTTCGGCCTTGCGTCTTGACATCATAATTCTTGAGCTAGATGGTTTAGAAGATCTTCTTTACTTACTTTTTTTCCGGCCATTCTTTTTTCTAAATAATATTCTTTCGCTTTGGCAAGTAAGCGACCAACCTCTGGCCCTTCTTTTATCCGGAGATGCTTTATTATATCCTGACCACCAAGTGGTAAGTCAACCTTTTCTTTCTTGTTCATGGCTTGTTTCTTGATTTTCTCGAGATAGGCCTGAGCACTTTTTAGGTAACACATATCTTTACTTTTGGCCGCACCCTGCTTTGGCACATCAATGATATGAAGCTTGAGAAGATCTTGCCCCAAATCATAATCCTCCAGAAAGATTCTGTAAAGAGTGCTGAGCTTCATATCTCTGAAACTTCCATGCCACAAAAAGAGATGATTTTTAATCAAGAAAGACACGTCATGACTTAGTTTAGAAGAAAACTTCATTCTAGTAGCTATTTTTTCAAATATCAATGAACCTTCGTTTTCATGTTCGTAGAAAGTTGTTTTTTTCTGGCCTTTGACGTAGCGAACCTGGCGAGTGTCTGATTTTCCGACATCATGAAACAAAGCCGCTAGCTTGAGACGTAGAGAATCTTGACGTTCAAGTTTTGACAAAACAATCTTAAGATGACGCCACAACATAACCTCGGGATGATCCTTCTTTGATTGCCTGATCTTTCTTGAAGCTTCAAGTTCGGGAAACAAAACTTCAATCAGAGAAGCTTTATCATACAAGACAAAAGTTTCTAGCGGATTATTGTCGAGCGCCTTGAGAAATTCTTGACTAATCATTTCATAAGGAACGACAGCCTTCTTGTGACCCACAATCTTTCTGGCCTCTTTTTTGATCGCAGCAAAGGTCTTGGGCTCAATTTCAAATCCAAGTTCGACAGCTTGTCTAATGGCCCTGAGCATTCTGGTATAATCTTCTTGAAATCTGTCCAAGGGGTTGCCAATAGCCCTGATTTTTTTCTTCTTGAGATCAGCAAAACCTCCAGAAACATCTATAATATGGCCAGTCGCAAGGTCAAAAGCCAAAGCATTTATCGTAAAATCACGTCGTTTCAAGTCTGTTTCTATCGGCAGAGTCTCGTCAGACTTAATTTCAAAGTCACGATAAGCGGGACCAGTAGCAAATTCTGTTCGGGGCAAAGCAATGTCAATAATTAGCTTGGAATTGTTTGGAACAAATTTGTAAACCCCAAACTTTTTTCCAACAAATTTCAGAGTGCCGAACTTCTCAAGCTTCTCTTCAAGTTTTTTTTGCGGTATTCCTCTAATCACAAAATCGTAATCTTTCATCTCTCTTTCCAGAAGAATATCACGCACTCCCCCGCCCACAAAGAAAATTTCTGCCTCGGGGGTCTCAAGAATTTCTGAGACAAAAACAAAAGCCGGATCCTTAAGAACCTTCTTGATAAATTTGCCTACTTTTTGCTCTTCTACTGACATAAATAAAAAAACTACCATTCATCAACATAGTATCAGAATGGCAGTTTTATAGCTAGAGAAGCTGTTTAGTTGCCCCTCAAATATGGAGTTTCGATTGTTTTCATTTTGATGGTGTTTATGGCTCCCGCTCTATCAACTTCCAGAGTTACCTCTTCACCAGCAGTCATGCCCATTAGCACCTCTTCGTATTCGGATGCAGATTTGACGGACTCACCATTGATTTCGGTAATAATATCTAGGGGTAGAAGCTTGGCGTTAGCTGCCGGGCTGTTGGGAAGAATGATGTAAACCAGAGCACCCTCATCAACTGAGAACCCGTACATTTTGCTTGAAACTTTATCAACCGACAAGGCAGCGATACCGGTATAAGGAGAGGTAAGTTTGCCAGAATCTTTCACATCTTTGGCAATACGCTCAACTGTGTCAACAGGAACAGCAAAATTAAGACCTTGCTGTCCGCTTTGTCTTTCGACTAGGGTATTTACCCCAATAACTTTGCCTTCATCATTGTAAAGTGGTCCACCTGAGTTACCATGATTGACATCGGCATCTGTTTGAATCAAATCATTGTGAGCCAAGGATGGAATTGTTTCTGGAATTTGACCAGCCAGATACAAAGCTTCACCCAAGCCCAGAAGTCCGAAAGATCTATTCTTGCCACTCACAATACCAGAAGTCATAGTATTCTTGAGATTGGAGATAATGTCATTGGCTCCACCAGGACTACCAACGGCAAAGACTGCGTCGCCAACATCTACGTCATCAATGTTAGCAAATTCAGAAACCGATAAATTTCTTTCTTGAATTTTGACCACCGCGATATCATTTAAAGCATCGGCAGCCAAGACTTGTCCAACATGGATTTCATTGGTTTCAGGAAAAACAACCTCAACAGATGGATGAATTTTGGTCCCCAACTCATCAGCTACAACATGAGCATTGGTGATAATGTATCCATCCGAATCATAAACAAAGCCAGAACCTAAGGAAGCTGTTTGGGCCACTTTGACCTGGCCATACTCATCAAGAGTTAACTCAGTATCAGCGTTAAAAAGATAAACCACGCTGGGATTAACTTTTTTGTAGAGTTCAGTGAGAGTTTTGCCTCCAGGAGTAATGGCTGAAATAACTTTATTTTCGCCAGAATCCTTGGTGAGAAGAACAACCGCAATCACAATGACGGCAATACCCACCCCAATTATCAGGAGAAGATTGAGGATGCCTAGAATCAGGCCACCCTTGCCTCCTTTTTTGGGAGGCACTGCGCTTACTTCATTCATATAGTTATGCTAATTTATTTTTTTATATCAGCGGCCTTTTTGTCGGCTTCGGTAACTCCTGTTTCTGACTCTTGGTACTGAGAAGTTGGATCTTTGAAGTTTTCGTCTTTCCAGGTTTCAATCTGATTTTGAGCCTTGGTGGTCAAATCGTTGTTGTTGTCAATCAGATCATATGGGAAACTATTGCCAAATTTTTCTAGTGAAGCCACGAGAATTTCTAGCTGGACTGGAAGTTGGTTATAAGCGTTAACAAAACCTTGTTCATCGCCGTTTATTGCTGCCGTCAAAAGACTCTCGTATATTGTGACCAGCTTGTCAGCTGCGTCAGCCATATTGCCAAGATCAGCGGCAGTGTCACGAAGTTTGGTGAAAACCTCGGCGTTGACTGCTGTCGCGGCTTCATTGAACTCTGTTTGAGTCTCTTTGGTCCCGACACTAACTTCACCCAAGATAGTCTTGGCTTGCTTGATGGTGTCTGGATTATCAAAAGTTACCTCAGGCATCTCGCCCATTTTTGTGGCTACCTGTTCAAGACGATTGATGGCACTGTAATACTTAACTATCGCTGAAGAGAGATTCTCACTCTCAAAAAGTAGGTCTTGAGCTGCGTTAAGAGCTTCCAGTCTTTTGGCCCTAGCTTCATCAAGAGCCTTGATATAGTTTTGATACTTGGCAGAAAGCCTGAGACTCTTGGCAGAGTTTAGGGTTGCACTTGTTTTTTCTAGTTTTACTTTGACCTCATCTAATTCTTCTGTCTTTTTTTCAACCTCGTCAAGGTTGTTTTTCATGACAGAATTTGTCAAAGCATCGTCTTTGACTTCTTGTGACAAAGTAAAGGCTCCCTTAGTGGCTGTATCCACCTCTGCAAAAACAGCTTTAACTTCGTCAGCCTTCTTGTTGGCTTCAACTGTCTGGTGAAAGATGGGGATCTCACAGCCAGAAAAGGCCATAACACCGACCAGAAGCAACGCCAAAGTTGCCCCCAAAAATCGCTTTTTGGTTTTCATTTTGAAAGTATTTTAATTTTTGAAAACAAATATTATCAAGTTCATTCTAACACACTCAGTAAAAAATCAAAAGAAAATTATACTTCACTTTTTTTGTTGTCAAATTGGGACCTGACCTTGTCGTCAAGAAGTCCCCACAAGCCAACCGCTCCCAAGACGAGAAATCCAGAAGGCAAATAAATGCCACAAATAATTACCCCGGCAAGCCAAGCCCAGTGTTTTTCTTTTTTGAGATTACTTATTACCACTTCAATAAAAACTCCAATACCAACCGAAGAAATCAGGGTCACCAGTCCCATTGTAATAGCTAAAATAAGTGGCGTTTCTTCAGACAGCATGATTAGAACAACAAGAGGCGTAAAAACCACGCCAATTATAAAATAAATGACAGAACTTATTCTGAGTGCAATAATAGTTTTCTTTAATTCTGGCATCATATTTGTTGTGTTAACTATTTTCAGATTAGCAGAAAACTGAACATATGACTAGCCCTGGAAAACAAAATGCCCCGCGCCAAAAGACGCGAGGCAACTGTTACGAACTGTTTTATGGTTTTAGAAACTTCCTGCAGCAACCTTTACTCCAGAACGGGAATCAACATTTTCTGAGAAGAATCCGGGATTAAGAGTTTCCTTTCCATAACGAGTAAACATTCTAACTTGAGGTCCACCACCCGAGCCAGCGCCAGTGATAATTTCGGCCTTGTTGTCATTGTTGAGATCATGGGCTGCTACATTGACTCCATTTCTGACTTTGCTTCCATAAGCAAAGAAACCAGGCGTGAAGGTAGCCTTGCCATCTCGTCTAAAAGTTCTGACATGTGACCCACCACTGTCTGTGGTTCCAGTAATGATTTCTGCTTTACCATCAGCGTTGAGATCAGCTGAAGCCACTGTCACTCCGCCACGGAAGGCTGGAGCGTATGCAAAGAAACCATTTGGACTATGCTTGGCTTTGGCGTTACGATCAAAGATTCTAACATGAGGCCCGCCACCTTCACCCGGAGAGGTAATTACCTCAGCCATACCATCACCATCCAGATCTCCGGAGGCAACATGAACACCACCTCGAAAGTTTTTTGTGTATGGGAAGAATTTTCTGGTAAATTTTTCATTGCCTTCACCATCAAAAATTCTAACGTGAGGTCCGCCACCCGGACCGGCTCCGACAATGATTTCTTCTTTTCCATCACCATCAAGATCACCGGAGGCGACATGAATACCACCTCTAAACTTATCATTAAAGGCAAAAAATCCATTGGTCATTTTGACTTTGCCAGCGCTATCAAAGACTCTGACTTGGGGACCAGCACCTTCTCCAGCTCCGGTAATAATCTCATCAATACCATCTCCATCCAGATCACCGGTGGCCACTTCAAGACCATGCTTCATAGAGTCAGCATAAGCCAGGAAAGAACCCTTCTGCTGACCATGATAGTCAAAAAGTCTGACATAAGGGGATCTGTCTTTTCCTGAACCTGTCACAATGTAATTATAAACCGGCATTATCTCAACCACATTGCCGGTTCCAACCACACCAAGTCCGGAAACCGGGAAAACTGTGTAGTAATACTTCTGCTTGTTCTCAACGCTAGTATCAATAAAACTGGTTGCGCTTCCTTCGTAAACAACCTCACCATCACTCATGTGACTTGGCGCTCCATCAGTTTTGCGAAGAACTCTAACGTGAGAAAAATATTGTTCAGGATTGCTCCAACTGACTTCTGCACCTTCTGAAACTCTTGTGGCACTCAGACTTGAAACTGCTTCAGGAGCATGTCCAACTGTAAAGGTCCTACTCCCTACGCCAACAGTATCACCTTGCTTGGAAACAGCTCTAACTTCTACAGTATGCTCACCAACAGAAAGACCGCTAGTATTGGCAACAAAAGTAGAGCTACCTGAGACATAGTCAGTTGTGAAGTCACTAGACATTGACCAAACACCGCCATCTACTCTAACCTGTATAGATTCAATCTGATCAGTACTACTATTGTTGATGTCAAAGCCAAAAAGCTTGTGTAAGGTAGAATAACCGGAAGACTCATAAGAATGTTCGTAGAGATTGAGATTGTTTTCAATGCCAACAGTTGCTGACCCCGTGAAAGATGGGCTGGTAGTTTCAAGAATACTTTCACTGGCGTCAAGCGCCACAGTTGGGTTATTTTCTAGAATATCCGGAATTGTATTAGTATTACTATCTAGCCAGCCAATTTGGCCTCTAGCTGAAGGGTCCAGATTTGTGGTCGCCTCTGAGCGCATTAAACTAACTTCATCGGTCGCACAATTTCCGCCACCAATTTTATATTCACTATTTTGATTTTCAACAAAGGAGTAGCCACTTTTGACTCGGCAATCAGTTCCGGCAGAATAGTACTGATCCATAGCATAAAAACTATGTCCGAGTTCATGAGCAGCAACAGTATCCATCATACCTATGCCATAGCCATAGTTGTCGTAGGTCATTTGCAAGAAAGGACCACCAATATATGAGAAAGCAACTCGGCCATCTGAATATCTACCGTCAGCATCATTGTTGCTATCAGCAATATACATGACCACGCCCCAATCGGTACCATCATTGTTTCTCATCTCATTGACAAAGTCATAGTTTCTAAAGAATCCTTTGTAGACATCCCCAGTTTCTGAAGTGTGGCCAAAATTAGCCATAATCTCTGGAATCCAAGTATTGTAGGCCGATAATCCGGGATTGCTAATTGGTTCGTATCCTGTTTGAGCTCGGGCATCAGTTCGACCATTGTAGAAATGAGTAGTGAAAGAAATGTTTTGGTTGGTATGCTCTTGGCTTCTGGCCACCCACCAGTCAAGAGCATTCAGAACTTCACTCTGGACCAGTTGTTCACGAGCAGAGTCCCAATTTTCTGTTGACGGATCAATGCTGCCATTGCTTTCGGGTAGAACAACAGCGATTGAAATGTTACCCAGCATGTATTCACTGGTGTCATAGTAACCAACTCCGTAAGTGCCCCCGACCGTTTTTTTGCTTTCTTCAATGATTTTTTTGAGATCAAGCTCTGGAGCCCTAGAATCTTCAAATCTTGTTCCTTCGGGAGTTTGTTTGGCTTTTGTGACCAAGTTTTTGTTCCAAGCTACAGCCGCTTCTTTGGCTTTGGCGCCAAATTTGGCCGCCTCGTCAAGATTGGCCTCGCTTGCGTAGGCTACCTTGACCTGGCCATCAACAAGCAACTTCTGCTTGGCTTGATTGTCGAGAGAAGCAATAA
>JAHIRA010000073.1 GCA_018818905.1 Patescibacteria group bacterium
AACTTTCTATCTTTCTTGTCTTTTTGTGGAGTCATAGTTTAAAGATAATCGATCTCGCCTCTATCTTTCAACTCTTCAACAATGCTTTTGACTTCTTGAGCCTTACTTCTGGGACAGACCAAGAGAGCATCGTCGGTATCAACAATAATTAGATCATCAACGCCAACAGTAGCAATAAGCTTTTGGGGGTTACCAGAGATATAAGTACCACTAGTATCCTTGCCGACCCATTTACCTTGAGCATAATTCTGGTTGGCATCTTCTTCCGGTTTGAGAAGGTCCTTCAGTGCATCCCAGGCTCCAATATCACTCCAGCCAAACTCTCCTCTAATAATCAGAACTTCCTTGGGATCCATTTTTTCTGTAATAGCGTAATCAATAGAGGTCTTTTCTATTTCCGAATACAATAAGGCAACTTGTTCATGATCTTCTTTCTGTAAAGCTTCTTTGATGCCAGCTAGTTTCTGATAGATTTCTGGGGCATATTTTTCATAGGCTGTTAGGAATTTGTTGGGGGTCCACATATAATAATTCCCATGCCAGAGATAATCTCCCTTAGCTAGATACTTTTTGGCCATTTTGAAAACCGGTTTCTCGGTGTGGCCCTTGAAACGGAAAACCTCAATGCCCTCTTCATTGAGCACTCTCTTGCCAATTCTAGTATAACCAAGCGCTGTACTGGGATAATCAGGCTCAATACCAATATCCATCATTTTACCTTCTTTCTTGATCATGTTTTCGGCCACATTGAGGGACTTGTGAAAACGAACCACATCCTCAATATAGTGATCTGCAGGAATAAAAGCCATGGGCTCATCACCGTATTTTTTGGCAAGAACTGCTGCCACATAGCCATGAGCAGCTGCGTTGTCCCTTTTTTCTGGTTCCACCAAAATATTTTCTAAAGGGACCTGAGGGAAAAAATCTTTGATTCTGTCGGCAAATTCTGGGATGGTGGAGAAATAAATGTCCTCGGTTTCATAAAAACCTTCAAAACGGCTATAGGTGTCCTCTATCATGGTCTTATTACCGATAACCTTGGTAAACTGTTTGGGTTTGTTTTGACGGCTTCTGGGCCACAGGCGTGTTCCCGAACCCCCAGCCATAATAACTATTTTCATGTTTTGTACTAAGAATTTGTGTCTATTCTAGCAGAAATTACGGTTTGGGGCAAACAATTGGTTTTCTGTAAACTGTGTAGTTCAATACTTGGTTGCTTCTTTCATAGGAGCCTAAACTTAATCCCATAGGAAATAATTTCACCTTTCTTTTCGTCACTGATTTTCCGAAACACTGCTTTGACCTTTTGCCCTATTTTTATTTTTTCTGCCTCGGAATCGACAATTTGTGAGGTTATAAGAGGTCCATTTTTAAGTTTAATTAAGGCCACCACATAAGGTGTCTGTTTCTGAAACAGATAGGGCGAAACATTAACCTTGGAAAAAGAATAAACTGTCCCCTCTTTAGAAAAAGTTTCGTCTGTCAATTTGTCTGAGCCACATTTTGAACAAAACGAAGACTTGGGAAAATATTGCTTGCCGCATGTCCGGCAAACGCTACCAACTAGATTGTAGCGACTCTCATAGAGACGCCAGTTTTGAATAATTGACATTAGATATTAGAACTTAGAATACTAACTACAGCTGTAGCGCCAGATCCCCCAACATTATGCGTCAAACCAAGTTGAGCTTTATTGACTTGCCTCCCCTCGGCTCGACCCTGAAGCTGATGAACGATCTCAATAACTTGTTTCACGCCAGTAGCTCCCACGGGATGGCCAGCGGACTTGAGACCACCTGAGGTATTTACAGGCAACTTGGCATTGTAGTAAGTGTGACCAAGTTTGGCAGCTTGACCGGCTTGACCTTCTTTATAAAAACCCAGATCTTCAAGAGCTATGACCTCGGCAATTGTGAAGCAATCATGAACCTCCAGCATATCTATATCTTTAATGGTTACGTCAGCATTTTTGTAAGCTTTTTTTGCTGCTATCTTAGTCGCTTTAATAGAGGTTATCTTCTGACGATCTTGAAGAGCAACACTGTCTGTGGCTATTTCTGAGGATAGAACCTTGACTGCTTCTGGCTTAGCTTCCAAAGACAGAACTACCGCCGCTGCCCCGTCTGAAATTGGAGAACAATCAAACAAGGTTAACGGCTCGGCAACGACCGAGCTTTTAAGTACTGTATCTATAGTTATTTCTTTGGGAAAATGTGCTTTGTTGTTTCTGGCTCCATGATAATGATTTTTGACCGCCACCGCAGCCAGTTCTTTTGAAGCAATGCTATACTGATAGAAATATCTTTGAGTCATAAGAGCGTAAACACTAGGAAAGGTTAGGCCATAAAACGATTCTTTTTCTGCATGTGCTGCGTTGGTTAAGCCAGCCACAACTTCAGAAGATTTATGATCACACATTTTTTCTGCCCCCACCACCAGAATGTTTTGATACTGGCCAGCCTTGAGCATATCAACCCCTTTTTTGAAAGCCACTCCACCGGAAGCACAGGCCGCCTCGACTCGAAATGCTTCAACATTGAGACCAAGCGAACTAGAAAGCAGCGCCCCCAAATGTCCTTGCGAAGACAAAGTATCTGACAGCATATTTCCAACCACCACGGCGTCGATCTGTGATAATTCCAGACCAGACTCTTTGACAGCTTCAACTGAGGCTTCAAGTGCCAAATCAAGAAGTGATTTTTCAAAATGTTCACCAAATTTTGTCAGGCCGGTTCCTATAATATACATATAAAATAAATTCGCGCTATTAATTCTGGACTATTTTTCCGGTATGTTTGCAGTATTCTCCGTAGCTTAGGTACTTCTTGTCTTTGATCATGCTATTAAGTTTCTGACCTTTTCTGAGATTCTTGATATTATCTGTCACCTTAAAAACAAAGACATCAGATCCAGAACCAGAACCATACGAGGTGACAAGAATCCTTTCGCCCGGCTTGGCCTTGTCCAAAACTCGAACCAAGCCGAGAAGAGACGAGGCAGAATAAGTATTACCAATTAAGTCAACCACCAAACTGTCTTTAATCTGAGATTCTTTGAAACCCAGAACCTTTGCTGCCACCCTGGGAAATTTGCCATTTGGCATGTGAAAAACAGCCTTATCAAAATCCTTGGCCAAGCATTTGGCTTTTTTGAAATAATGCTCAGTTGCGCCGACCACATGCTTAAAATAGGCCGGCATCCCGGTAAATCTTTCAGAGTGACTGGGATATTTGTTGTATTTACCTCTCCAGAAATCAGGAGTGTCTGAGGCAAAAGAAGCATAGTCCTCGACTTCGGCAATAACTTCTTCTCTTTTGCTGCCCATGACAAAAGCGGCTCCGCCAGCTGCGGCCGTATATTCCAAAGCATCGCCTGGCTTGCCCTGGGCCGTATCAGCTCCAATAGCTAACCCATATCTCGCCTTTCTACAGGCCAAAAGCGAACTGACAATTTGCATCGCTGCCGTTCCAGCCTTGCAAGCAAATTCCAGATCAGCTGTGAAATAATGATTGTCAATACCCAAAGCAGTCGCCACTGTCACCGAAGAAGGTTTAACAGCATAAGGATGGCTTTCTGAGCCAATATACAGGGCGTCAATTTTTTGTAAATCAATATCTATTCTAGCCAGTGCTTGTCTGGATGCCTCATAGGCTATGGTAATAGTGTCTTCATCAACCCCGGGTACGGATTTTTCCGTAACAAAAAGACCGTGGCTAATGTCTTGTGGGTCTTTGCCCCAAACTTTGGCTATTTCCTCTACAGTCACACGATAACGAGGTATATAAGCCCCATATGTAACAATTCCTGGCATCAGCTATGTCTTATATTTTTTTCTGCGACCATAAACCACGTGAGCCCGAGCCAGATCATTGGCGGCCAGAGCAGACAACAATGACAACTCTCCGGCCAAAACAGCTGCTGTAATAACCTCAGCAAGCTTCATAACATTGTCACCTGGGTTGCCCTTGGTCACATTAACGCCCAGAATTTCGAGCGCCTCTTTTTGAGTATCAAGTCCTGTTCCACCACCTACAGCTCCAATAATCAAACTAGGTAAATGGACAGAAAAATATAGATCTCCATTTTTCTCTAGCTCAGCACTGGTAATCCCACTTGATCCTTCAACGACATGGGCCGGATCTTGACCGGTAGCAATAAACATCGCCGCAATAATGTTGGCAAAGTGAGCATTAAAACCATAGGAACCAGCCAGAGCTGAACCTTCAAGATTTTTCCTGGTATTAACTTCTACAATCTCTTCCGGAGTAACTTTGAGAACTTTCTTGACATCCTTTTTCTTAATAATCACTTCAGCCCAAGTAGACAAGCCTCTTCCCAAGATAAAATTTATGGCTGTTGGTTTTTTGTCCGAACACATATTACCGGTCACAGAAATACATTTGATGCCGGTTTTTTTGGTAATTAAATTCTTGATGACATTATCACAGGCTACCACAGCCATATTCATGCCCATAGCGTCAGCCGTTCCAAAAACAAAACGAACATGCACCGATCGCCCGACTCGCCAACATTTTATTTTGTGCAGTGAAATATGAGGATCTGTTTTTTCTACCTGGCTTTTGATTTTTTCAAAATTGTCTTCTATCCACTGGGCAAATTTCTTGGACTCTCTAATCCCTGTGGTCTTAAAAACGGGAGCTCTAGTAATTCCCCTTCTCTTGGTAACTGTCTTCACCCCGCCAGAAAGCATAGAAGCCCGACAACCTCTGTTGACTCCGGCCACCAAACAACCTTCTGTTGTAGCCAGAGGAAAAAAGAATCTTCCCCGGGCATATTCACCGTTAATCTTCAGCGGTCCAGCTACTCCCACCGGAACTTGAATAGCGCCAATCATATTTTCACAATTTTTTCTGGCCGCTTCTTTTGGACTCATACTAAAATCAGAGATTTTCTCGAGTTTGGATTTGGTAATTCTAGAGACAATCTCTTGACGCTTCTCAATGGAGTCCTCAACTGAAAAATATTGCTCAAAGTGATGCATCTTGAGATCTCCAGCTTGGACTTTTTTGGCTAAATCTGATATTTTCATATTCATTTTTAACTTACTATTCTAACCTATTTTCTTGTTTTTTTCAAGCAAAAGACCATCACTGTCAATCTGGACAGGAATCAATTGAATATGATTCTTTTGCCAAATATTCTTGACTTCTTTCTGTTCTGCAGCGTCAGAACAAATAGCTATGGCAATATCCCCACCACCAGCTCCAGAAAACTTGGCAGCGGCTCCCTTTTTGTTGGCCAGTTCAATAATACGGGAAAGTGCCAACGTCTCTAATTTGACTCCCGACTTTTCGCCAAGTTCTTTCAGAAGCTGTCTGTTTTTGTGGATCAGTTTTTTCAAAAAATTGAGATCATTCTGTATCAAAGCTTCTTTCATCTTTAACACCACAGTTTCTATGGCCAAGACAATGCTTTGATATTCACTGGGATTCTTTTTCTTGAAGACCTGAACTCGTAGTATTAGCTCGGAAGTTTTAGCTGCATTCCCACAAAAGGCCACTAATAGTTTAAAGCTATCCGGAATCTCGAGAGACTCAAGAAACAAACCCGGCCAGCGTGTATCAATAATTTTTTTGAGTCCTTTTTTCTCAAGCATTGTCATCAACTTCTTGTAGTCTGTTTTTTGATAAAAGACTATTCCCCCAAACACAGAAGCGGCCACATCGAAAGAACTTCCCTTTTGACCTTGGGCAACATAATGGGCCAATGAAGCCAGCTTGAAAACTCTAACTTTATCTGCAAAAGATTCTATCTTCAATTGATGTAAGGCTAAAACTGCCCCAACAACCGCTACAACAACCGCTGCCGAGGAGCCAAAACCAACTTTTGATTTTCTGTTAGCTCGGGAAATATCTTTATTAATTCCACTTCTAATCACTAATGAAAAATGTTTTGAAGCGACTTGATTTGATTCTAAATATAGTAGAGATTTCTCTATGGCCTCAAAAACAAAAAGCATTTCAGGAAATGCTTTTCTATTTTTTGCTGTTATTTCAAGACAACTAATATTAAAATCTTCTGAGCTAATACTTGTTTTGGTATCCTCTTTGATTTCAACTGTCATCCTTTTGTTGACTGCCAACACAAGACAAGGCTTCTGTGCCTCCAAAACAGCCCATTCTCCTGCTAGCATAACTTTGCCAGGACATGACGTTCTCATGATCAAAATAGATGCGTCTTCAAAAATTCTGGCTGACCGGAAAGACCATTAACAATAATGTTCTGTGCCCCAACTCGACTCAGACCGTTCTTGACACGTGGTAAATCCTTCTCCTGACATATAACTTTGACCTGTGGACCAGCGTCCATTGTAAAAAAAACCGGCAAACCCTTTTCTCTCATATCCCAAACCTTCTTCATGATAGTTACAGTTTGGGGAAGCATATAAACAATCGGTGGCTTCGAGGTCATCATTAGCGCATGCATCTTAAGTGCATTTCTTTCAGCCAATTCTCCAAACGACCAGAAATCATTTTTGAATAAAGCTTGCTTGATCTTCTTAACGTCTTTTTCTGCATCTTCTGGCCAACTTTGATAATAGGCAGAAGTGGTCACCGTTTCTTTCATTCCAATGCTAGATTTAACCTTCTTCTCTTTTGAGGTAACCAAACAAACAATGATTTTTATATCAGAGAAATTACTAGTTTTAATCTCTTGGGCAAAAGAATCCGAACCGTCTTCACGACTGCCTTTCTTCCATAAAACAAAACCGCCCATTACAGAACGACACGCTGAACCAGAGCCTTGTCTGGCTACTATTGAAAGTTGCTTGGATGATAGATTCAGATCAAGGGCCTTGGCTAGGGCCACAGTCAAAGCAGAAAGACCAGAGGCAGAACTGGCCAACCCCGCCGCTGTGGGGAAATTATTTTCTGAAACAATCTTAGCTTTCTGTCTTGTTTTTGCATAGCGTCGCAAGATCGCTAAAACCCTGGCGACTTTAGCAAACTCCAAGCTAGTACTGGCAAATTCTTTCTGGTTCAAAAAAAAGAGGTCTCTCTTATATCTCTTTGAAAAATGGACCGTGGTTTTGGAAAACAAATTGGAAAGCGCGACCGAAAAGCTACTGTTTTGAGGTAAAATAAGCTTTTCGTCTCTTTTGCCCCAATACTTAATCAGCGCAATATTTGAGAACGCTTTAACTGTCGTTTTTTTCATTCGTTAAGACTTCTTTCTCCAGATTTTCTTTTACTACCAGCAAGTGGTAGAGTGAAATAAAAGGATGATCCCTTGCCCTCTTCTGATTTGAACCAGGTCTCTCCACCAGAAAGATCAACAATCATATTGGCTATATATAAACCCAAGCCCGTGCCTTCGGCCCTAACTTTGACAGCTTCATTGCTTCTATAAAACATTTCAAAAATACGAAGCTGTTCTTTCTTGGGAATACCAATACCCTTATCTTTAATCTGAATCTCAATAACTTTCTTTCTCTTTCTAGCCCTGATGGTAACTATATTCTTACGCCCTGGCTTAGAATAGTCAACAGCATTTGTCACTAAATTCTCAATAATGTTTCTAACCAAGATTGGATCAACCTTAATTTCTGGTATTTTGTCAAGCTCATCAAACCTGATTTCACAATTATGTGCTTTGGCGTTGATTTGCTGATCTTCAATCACTAACTTAATTATATCGGTAATCTGAACTTTTTCTGGCTCAACTTTGACTCTTCTAGTTTCAAGACGAGAGACCTTGAGAAGATCATTGACCAAATTAATAAGTCTTTCATTTGATTCAAAAACTTGAGTCAAATAGTCTACTTGCTCAGAATTTAGTTTTCCGACCTCCCCTCCCAAAACCATTTCCAGAAGCCACTTAATAGCCGAAAGAGGCGTCCTAAGCTGATGAGAAGCAATAGACACAAAACCAGATTTCATTCTAGCCACTTCTCTTTCCTTGGTAGCATCACGGATAATACCAACAGCTCCCACAACTTTGCCTTGGCTCATAATAGGTCCGGCACTTTCTGTCACAGGGATCTTAATCTTCTTTTTGGTGACCAGAAGAGTATTCTGACCAATGGAAGAGATTTCTCCAGATCGCAAAGTTTTTTCTATGAAGTCAACATCTGTTTCCTCACCAGTTTCAGATTCAAATCTTAGAATTTCTGAATACGGGGCTCCAACTGCGTCGCTTTCTTTAAAGCCAGACAATTCCTCGGCCATGGGATTGAAAAGAATAATTCTGCCAGCTACATCAGTCACAAACAAACCATCGCTAACACTACTAATAATTGCTTCTACTCGACGCTTACCTTGGGCAACATTGGTTTTCTCTTCCTGGACATCTTCCAGAATATTAAGAGTTGCCTCTTGTGATTCCTCTAGTTCATGAGTTTTTTCAAGAACCTCTCCAGTTCTTCTCTTAACTTCAAAATCAGCGCCCTCTCTAGCTTTCTGCAAAGCCATAGCCATCTTATTAAAAGAATCTGCTAACTCCCCAATTTCATCTTTTGACTTAATCTTGACTCTAAATTCAAGATCACCATCTTCAATAATCTTAACACCACCTTGCAGTTTTTTTAATGGTTTGGAAATATTCCTGGCCACAAAATATCCAAGAGTCCCAACACCAAACACAGCTATAGCCAAACAAAACAAGAATGCTATCAGTAGAGCGTCTTGATAAACAGAAAAATCCCTATCCTCGCTAGCTTCTGTTAAAACACACCAGTCAAGACTGGGAAGATACGAAGAAGAGCCGATAATACGTTCTGAGGATCCATCAGCCAATCTTCTCTTCTCTTTGTATGTCTCTCCTTCTTTTTTAGCCAAACAAGCTCCCGCACTTTTACGTTCGATTGTTGCCTCAAAAGAATCTACTTTTTCACCCGATTCATAGCTAACAATGTCATTGTTTCTATCAACCAAATATAGTCTTTCTGCACTCCAAAGAGACTTTTCATCTTTTGTCACATTCAAAACTTGGTCCAGAGAAAGATCAAAAATTATCCCCCCAACAAGTCTCTCTTTGTCAAAAACCGGGAACAAAATATCAACTCCTAGCCCATCGTAACTTTCTGAATAATGAGCTTGTTTGTATATGATTTCTTGGCTCTCAATCAAAGCTTCAATTTCCTCTGGTTCAGGATCCACCTTTTTTTGGTCAGTGGAGGCCAAAATTTCACCTTTGTCATTAATTAGTGAAATTTTTTGATAAACTTCTCCTAAATCGAGATATTGTTTGAATTCTGTGACAACCTTTTCCTTTTTTGAGACAAAAGCAATGTCATTTCTGTTAGCCTCCAAAAGTTCTTTTAGGCTGCTTGAATTTGCAATTAACGCCACCTCTCTCTCATAGCTTTGCAGATACGACTCGATATCATTTGCCCTTGCATCAGAAGCCGCTGAGAGACTATTTTCTAACTGAGTATTAAAAATACTTTTAAAAGACGTGAAGATGACAGTGCCTCCGGCAAAAAGAATGATAAGGGTAAGAGCAAAAATTGACATTACAGTACTTGTTCCAATCTTTGAAGCTCCAATAGGCAGTCGATCAAACAGTATCTTGCCATCTTCTTTTCTCCTAAACCACAGTACAGAAAAAGCCAGAAGGGCATACCAAACTAGCAGTCCTATTGGGGCTAGAGCCTCAACAAAAACTGACAGCATCAATCCCAACACAAGAAAGATTTGAGCAAGAACAAAAAGAAATATTTCTTTTTGACGAAATTTGAAGTAATAAGCTATAACCAGAAGATAGAAAAAAAAGCTTAGACTTATAATCATTACGGTATGAAAAATCTGAGCCTGTCTGAGCGTGAAAAATAACATCGTACTGACTAGGATTATAGCAATGGAAATAATCATCATCACAACAGAAGATTTATCTTTTTCCATGCCAACATAATACACAAGCAAGAACACATTCAGGGCCAGTAGAGTAATAATCCCCCCCGCACCCGTGGCTATCTGAGTTAAAATTTGGGAATATGGAGACAACTCATGCATAAGCTGTGACCCAAGCACCAAGAAATCAGTGCAAAAAGAAAAAAGCAACATAAAAACAGCCGCGTTTCTGCAATTTTTGTACTTATAAAACAGAACGACTATTAATGCAACCAGAAAGAATACTGACAGTGCATAAAAAATAGCTGTCATTTAATTTGTTTTTCTTTTATCTTAACTAGAAGCTTGCCGATATCATAACACAAAAACGACTTACCGTCCAAGCAAACCCCGGGCTCCCATCTTGATCTCGAAGTAGGGATATGGTTGTTTAGCCAAATACTCTAAGGCCTCGTCCCTCTGCTCATGGAACAACAGCATCATCCCTGATTTTTCTCCCTTAGCCGTCCCAGCCCCAGTGATTTTTGCTGCCCCACCAATTTGTTGCATGTCTTGAAAGATTTTATCTGCCCTGGCAGTGGAAACGCCAATCTTTTGTAACAAAACCTGGTTTTGATTTATTAAGCTACCAACGTCCTTTCCAGAACCATCCTTGAGTGCGTGTGACAAGTTAGAAGTTGTCGTTTCAAAATTTCTCAGAAGTTGCTTTTTTCGTCTGTTATTTCTTGCAAAAAATTGTCTAACTTTATGCACAGATTCGGCTGTTGTCGAGGATGGTTTTCCGGTGCTAAGCAGGAAGAAATTGCTACCAAACGACCTTCTGATTTCTTTTTGAAGAATCGTTTTTCGTTTCCTGTTTCTGTACCACAACACCCCACCACGAAGAATAGCCTCTTGATCTACACCCGAAGGACGACCATGAAAATATGACTCCGTCTTGTAGATAATTTGCCTCACATCAGAAGCCACAGCTTTCTTTTGATACAGAGTAAAAAGACCCTTGGCCAAACCGCCTACTAGTGAAGCTGAGTGACCCAAGCCGGATCCAGGTGGAACTAAAGTTTTTATGTTTATTGTGGCTCCATATTGGGGAACAACCTGAAGCTTGCTCAATATTTCTCCAATAACAAGGCCAAGGCCTGCTTTCTTAAATCTCGTCTGACCGGCCCCTTTTTGCTTGTACGCCTCAAGTTCCGAGATGCCTTCATCAATGGAGACTTTGTATTGATCTTGATTGATTCTAATATGAAACTCTTTGGCCCGAAGGGCAGAAAAGGAAAAAGTATTGCCCAGGTCAACAGCCGCCACCAAAGCAGGTGCTCCATAAACCACCGCATGTTCACCCGAAATAATAACTTTGCCTGGTACTTCAAGAGTTATCTTGGCCATGATAAAAAATTTCTTTTTGCGCTAGTTCTTTAATATTTTTGGCTCCGACACAAAACATTGCTACTTTTAGTTCTAGCTGATATTGCTTGATTAAATTCTCGACCGCCAGCGAGGAAACAAGTGATTTTTCCAAAAACGGCAAGCCAATAGTTGCCATTTCTGCTCCCAAGGCAATAGCCTTGGCAATATCAAGACCACTTCTGAGACCGCCACCAGCAATGATTTTAATTCCACTAACTTTTGAACACTCAGAAATCGCCTCTGGAGTCGGGATACCCCATGAAGAAAAAATATTTCCTAGTCTTCTTAGACTTTTTTTGTTTCCCCTCTCACCTTCAATATATGACCAAGTGCATCCTCCCTTACCCGAAACATCAATCCATTTTATGCCAGCTTTCTTTAACTGTCTAGTAACGCTCTGTGAAATACCAGCCCCAGTTTCTTTAATCAATAAAGGCTTCTGGCAAGCTGCTACTGCTTTCTGGATCTTGGGTAGAATTTGTTTGAAATTCGTATTTCCTTCTTCCTGTACAACTTCTTGCAAAGGATTGAGATGTAAAAAAAGACCATCGGCCTCGATTAGATCTATAGCTTTTCTAATATCCGCTATAGTAACTCCATAATTCAGATTAACTGCCCCTAGATTTCCCAAAAGAGGAATGCTTTTGGCAAAGCGACGGACTTGAAAAGATGATAGGCTCCTGTCTTTTTCCAACAAGACTCGCTCAGAACCAAGAGCCAGAGCAATTTTTTTCTTCTCTGAGGCCAGGGCTAGATTCTTGTTTATTCTTGAAGCTTGCTTCATCCCCCCTGTCATAGAGGAAATCAGTAGCGGGAAAGAAATATTCTTTGACAAGAAAATGGTCGAGGTGTCTATATCATTAAAATCAACCTCTGGTAGAGCAACGTGCTCAAATTCATAGTCGTCAAAAAAATTTCTGTTTTTTTCTACAGACTGATTGAGACAGATATTAAGATGATCCTTTTTTCTCTTTGCAATGCTCATTATTTTCCAAAGCGACGTTTCCTTCTTTGAAACTCACAAATAGCCCGATCAAAATCATTTGGCCTAAAATCCGGCCACAAGACATCCGAAAAATAAAGTTCGCTATAGCAAGCCTGCCACACCAAGAAATTTGACAATCGATATTCTCCCCCGGTTCTAATAATCAGATCCGGATCAGTATCGCCATTGGTGTCAAGATTTTTTGAGACTAGCTCCTCATTAATTTCAGCCACGTCTTTTTTTTGCGTCATGATTCTCTTGAAAGCCTCAACTATTTCTGGACGTCCACCATAATTAAGAGCGATATTTAGCTTAATCCTTTCATTTTTCTTTAACAAATTCTTGGTTTTACTAATCGCCAATTGCAAATCTTCTGGAAAAACTTTGACATTACCAATTACGCCCAGCTTGGCTCCTCTATCAAACAAATCTTTTCTTTTCTTGATAATAAAATATTTTATCAACCGCATTAAGTCATTAACCTCTTTTTTGGTGCGATTGAATCTGTTTTCTGAAGAAAAGGCATAAACTGTCAATGTTTTGACTCCCAAGTCTCCCGCCCGCTCCAGAATACCCTCAAGGGCAGAGGCACCTCGACGGTGTCCCTCAACTCGCGGCAACTTGTGTTGCCTAGCCCAGCGGCGATTACCATCCATAATGATAGCCACGTGTCCTGGTATTTTTTCTTTCTCGATATTCATAATTGAGTCTAATTCTAAAGCGTTCCTAGAATAGGTCAAATTCACTTAATTGTCAAAGGTTTCTTTCGACGATATAAGAAGCCATATTTTGAAGTCTACTTTTGGTCTTTTGACCATAAGAAGTCTTGGCCAACTTCAGTAAGGCTTCATCTAGGTAATCCTTGGCCAAATCTTCTGAAACTTTTTTGGCTCCAGTCTCAATTAGTATTTTTCTAAACACCGCCAAATCATGGCGATTTACTTTTCTTTTGGCCAGTAATTTTTGGAACTCTTGTTTCTCTTGCCCGTGCAAATTTTTCTCGGCTTCAAGAGTTAGGTATGTTTGCTTCCCTTCAGCCAAATCTGATTCAGCCGGCTTGCCAAGCTTGTCTGTCTCAGCAAAAGCTCCTAGCAAATCATCAACGATTTGGAAAGCTAGCCCCAGGGGAATAGCAAAATTACTTATCTTCTTTATTTCTGCTGAACTTGCGCCAGCCAAAATAGCTCCACCACAAAGCGGCGTCTCGAGAGTGTACTTGGCTGTTTTATAAAGATGAATCCTTTCCACTTCAGCGCGGCTAACTTTCTTTTTGGATGAACTCTCTAGATCAATAAATTGACCGTAAGCAGTTTCGACTATTTTTTGATTGTAATAGGAAATAAGTTCCAAAAGTCTCTGACTGCCAAAATGTCCTTTGGCCACCTCAACCATTGAAACATGCGCCAAAATTATTCCTCCTAGAATACCGTTAGAAATTCCATGTAGCCTCAGCTCTTCTTTGGCTGTTCCATATCTTCTAGCGAGGCGCTTTTCTTCTTGCACATGGACAGTCGGTACCCCATGTCTGAGATCACTATTATCCATGATGTCGTCAAGCATCAACAGTTCGGCATGAACAAGTTCAGCAAAAGTCGAAACTCTGATCAAGTCTTTATTAGCCCGGGAGAATCCTTTGTAGCTTTCACAAAAAAG
>JAHIRA010000074.1 GCA_018818905.1 Patescibacteria group bacterium
GGGAAGAGATAGTTGGGGAATTTGTTGTTATTGCGCTTAGCGTGTTTTTTGGCCATAGATAAGGAGAAAGAGTTACTTATTTAGTAGTTTTCACATTATAGCACCAAATAGATAAGTTGTCAACAGGTATGTTTTAGGGAAACCCTTGACAAATATTTTTTAATATGTTAGTGTGTGGGGTCTCGCTATGAGACGTGTCAGAGGAATCTGGCACAATTTTATTAAGAATTTCCCATGAAAATTGCTTTCATTGGACAAAAAGGTATTCCGGCCGGTCAAGGTGGCGTTGAAAAACACGTCGAGAAACTGGCTCAAAAATTACATGGCTTTGGTCATGAGGTTTTTGTCTACTCTAGAAAAGAGTACACCGGGACAGAGGCCAAGGAATTCCAGGGAATCAAAATTGTAAATTTGCCAGCCATTCCAAGCAAAAACTTGGAGGCTATTTCACATACATTCTTGGCTACACTTGATGTTTTGAGGCAGGATTATGACATTGTTCACTATCATGGAGTTGGTCCATCGACCTTATCATTTATTCCTAGATTGTTCAAAAGAAACACCAAGGTTGTGGCTACTTTCCATTGTCGTGATCAGTTTCACCAGAAATGGGGATTTATGGCTAGAAAGTTTCTTAAGTTTGGTGAATACGCCATTTCTACCTTTCCTCACAAAACCATTACCGTCTCCAAGATTCTCAAGAAATTCTGTCAGGAAAAATACAATCGTGAAGCGGCTCATATCCCCAACGGAGTTGATATTGTCAAAACCAACGCCACCGACTTGCTAGCCAACTTTGGCCTAGAAAAAGATAACTACATTCTCACTGTTTCAAGACTTGTGAAACATAAAGGCATTCACTGTCTAATTGATGCCTACAAAAAAATTGAGACAGGCAAGAAGCTCGTTATCGTTGGTGACAATAGCTACACTTCTGATTATGTCAAAGAACTCAAGGACTTGGCAAGAGATGATGACAGAATTATCTTCACTGGCCTGCAAACCGGCGAGTCTCTGGCTCAGCTTTTCACCAATGCCAGTCTCTATGTTCATCCTTCTGAAGCGGAAGGTTTGCCTATCACTATTCTTGAGGCTATGAATTATGGTCTTCCTACTCTAGCTACTTCTATTCCAGAAAATATTGAGGCTTCCGGTGGTTTGATTCATTTTTTCAGAAAAGGTGACACCCTTGACCTGAGTTACAAGATGAAAATCTTACTCAACGATAAAGAGCTATCTGACTCCAAGACAGAAGTTGCTCAAAAGTATGTCGAAGAGACATACAATTGGGAAACCATTTCTCTTGATATTGAACAGCTTTATGAAGAGCTAATGATTCCTAGACCAGTCTTAATGGCCAAGAAAAAGCTAGTCTAAACAAGAATTTTCCTGGGGGTCAAAAACTAAAGTTGACCTCCAATAAAAGCAGACGAACCGCGGACTATGGATCGTCTGTTTTTTGTTGCCAGAATGTGAGTGCTTGGGGTTTACGAGGAGGCTTGAGTATGATTAAATTAGAGTATCAACTGAATTATTTCAAACGGCAAGGCACCGTTTATTTTGCCGACATAAAATCAAATCAAATGATTGATGGTGTTAAAATTAAGGAACTAAAAGTTTGGCCAGACGTTCCCGATACCCCGGAAGAAGAAACCCACAAGCCAGGCTTTCTCATGGAGGTTTTGAGATCAGACGAAGGTCTTATGGAAAAGTATGGCCAAACCACTTTCACTGTCGCTTACAAAGACACTATCAAGGCTTTCCACTGGCACAAAAAACAAGATGATCTCTGGTTCATGCCGACTGGCAAAGCAGTGATTGTCCTTCATGATCTTCGTGAAGAGTCACCCACCAAAGGCGAGACCCAAGAAATTATTGCTGGGGTCGACAACTACAAGCTTGTGGTCATTCCCAAAGGGGTTGCTCATGGCTACAAAGTTCTGAGTGATGAACCGGTTTTGCTTTTTTATCACACTACTGAACCCTATAATGCTGATAATCCAGATGAAGAAAGAGTTCCCTATAATGACTCCAAGATTGGCTATGACTGGAGCAGAGTAGTCGAATAGTTAAAGCAAAACATTTAGACAAAAAAATGAACGATTGTATTTTCTGTAAAATTATTGAAGACAAATTACCCGCGTATAAAGTTTATGAAGACGAGAAATTTATGGCTTTTCTGGATATTGCTCCAGTAAACCCTGGGCACACTTTTGTTGTACCAAAAAAGCATTTCGTATCGCTCTCAGATGTTCCCAAAGAGTATACGGCCGATTTTATGACAGTCGTTAAGAAAGTTGGAGACGCTGTCATGGAGGCAGTCGGAGTTGAAGGTTTCAATCTGGGGATGAATAATGGTGGTGTTGCCGGCCAGATTGTTCCCCATGTTCATATGCATATCATGCCGAGGGTTGAAAGTGATGGTCTCAAGCTCTGGCCTTCAAAGAAATACTCACCAGGAGAAGACAAGCAAGTAGCTCAAAAGATACGGCAAGCGTTAGGACAAGACCATGAAGAGAATTAAACAACTCAAGAGTGAAATTATCCACAATGACCCTTATTGCAGAATAAGAAAAGATTTGGTTGAGTATCCAAGTGGTTTTCAGTCAGATTATCATGTAATAGATAGAAACAATTTTGTAGCCATTATTCCTATTACTGAAAATAACGAAATCTACTTGGTGAAGCAGTTTCGCTATCCTGTCAGTTCATTTTCACTTGAGTTTCCCATGGGAGCAATAGAAAAAGATGAACGCAAAGAAGAAGCTGCCGCTAGAGAGCTCAGAGAAGAAACAGGGATTGTGGCTGGCAAAATTGATTTTTTGGGCGCTATTAGCCCAGCTCATGGAGCTTTGAGTAATACAGCCTATTGTTATGTTGCTACCGAAATCAAAGAGATAAACGATCCTGAGCCGGACGAATCAGAATGTCTAGAATTGCACAAAATTGAATTGGACAAATTTGATGAATTGATCGTAAGCAAAGAAATTTTTGACGGCCCCACAATTTTTGCCAAGTATTTATTGGATATGTATCACAAAAAAGCTAACAATATATCATGAAGGTTTTGATTACAGGTGGTCTTGGTTTCATCGGTAGCAATTTTATCAGGCACATGATAAACAAGTATCCTGAATACGATTTGATCAATTTTGATAAAATGACCTACGCTGGTAATCCCGAGAATCTAAAAGACATCGAGGATAATAAGCGCTACAATTTTGTCAAAGGCGATATTGCCGATAGTGCCTTGATAGAAAAGACTATTCAAGACTTCAAGATTGAAGCTATTATAAACTTTGCGGCTGAAACTCACGTTGATCGATCCATAGAGAATCCAGGTGAATTCATTAATACTGATGTTTATGGTACTCATGTTCTTCTTGAGGCGGTCAAAAAATTTAAGATCAGTAAATTTCTCCAGATCAGTACCGACGAGGTTTATGGCGATATTGAACCAGGTCATTTTTCTAAGGAAGGTGACACTCTAAGGCCCTCCAGCCCCTATTCTGCTTCAAAGGCTGGTGGAGATCTGCAGGTTATGGCTTTCAGAAGAACTTACGATCTGCCGGTTCTGATTACGCGCTGTACTAATAATTATGGTCCTTATCAGTACCCAGAAAAAATTCTTCCTCTTTTTATCACCAATATTATTGAGGATAAAAAAGTCCCTGTTTATGGTCAAGGTGACCAGATTCGTGATTGGATTCACGTCGATGATCATTGCCAGGCTGTTGACCTGGTTTTCCATAAGGGGCAAATTGGCGAGGTTTATAACGTTGGCGCCAATCAAGATCCGGAAGTAAGCAATCTAGAGCTCACCAAGATGACCTTAGATCACCTTGGAAAAGGTGAAGAGATGATAGAATATGTCAAAGATAGACTTGGTCATGATGTCAGGTATGCAGTTGACTGCAGTAAAATCAAGGAATTGGGCTGGAAAAAAGAAATAAACCTAGAAGAAGGACTAGAGTCAACTATAAAGTGGTATCAAAGTAATAAAGACTGGTGGAAGAAGTTAAAAAGTGGCGAGTATTTGGCTTATTACAAAAGACAGTATAGTGACAGATAATTGTCACTCATAATCACTTGAAATCATATGGTAGAAAAGAAAGAAAAAATCAAGCTAGTCATCACCGGCGCTAAGGGTATGCTTGGCTATGACCTCAGAAGAGTTTTTGGCGCAGACAAAAACTATAAAATTTTTGCCTTCGATAAAGACACTTTAGATGTGGCCAATCTTCAGCAGGTTAAGCAGAAAATAGAAGACATTAAACCCGATATTATTATTAACGCTGCCGCCTTTACTGCCGTCGATGATTGTGAGAAGAAAAAGTATCACAAGAAATGCCTGGAAATAAATGGTAAAGGCCCGGGAAATCTGGCCAAGATGGCTAAAAAGACAGGGGCGGTTCTAGTTCATGTTAGCACCGATTATGTTTTTGATGGAAATAATCAAAAGGGCTATTCAGAAAGGGCCAGGCTCAAGCCGGTTAGCAGATATGGTAAATCAAAAGCTAAGGGCGAAATAGAGCTTAAAAAGAATTGCAATAAGTTCTTCATTGTTCGTACTTCTTGGCTTTATGGTAAAAATGGTGACAATTTTGTCAAAACTATTACTGGCTATGCTAAGAAAATGCCTGAACTAAAAGTGGTCAATGACCAAAGAGGCAAACCTACCTGGACCTATGATCTAGCTTTGCATCTCAAGAAACTGGTAGAAAGTAGGAAGCCATTTGGTGTCTATCATTTTGCCAATGAAGGGGAAACGACCTGGTATGATTTTACCAAAGAAATCCTTAGGCAGCAGAAAATTAAAACTTCGGTCAAGCCTTGTGCAACAGAAGAATTTCCTCGTCCTGCCAAACGTCCTCAAAACTCAAGCCTTCTTAATACCAAATTTACTAGAATGCAACATTGGAAAAAGGCTCTGAGCCAATATTTAATAGACGTCAAGCCCAAGAAGAAAAAGGCTTGAGTAAAAAAGAAAACAAATGAAAGGTTTAATAGCTGCCGGTGGGCACGGTTCTAGGCTGAGACCCATCACTTTTACTCTCAACAAGCATCTCATTCCCTTGGCCAATCGGCCGATGATTTTTCATGCTCTTGATAAGATGGCTGAAGCCGGTATCAAAGAAGTTGGTATCAATATCAACCCTGGCGACAAGTCTATTGAAGCCGCTTGTGGAGATGGAAAGAAATGGAAGATGAAAATCACATATCTAGAGCAAAAAGGTGGAGCCCTGGGGCTAGCTCACATTGTCAAGAACGCGGAGAAGTTTATCAAGAAAGATGACTTTGTTTTTTATCTTGGGGACAACATTATTCTGGGTGGTATCAAAAGGTTTATTAGTAAGTTTGAAAAAGAAAAACTTGACTGTCTTCTGGCTCTGTCTCGAGTTCCTGATCCAGAAAGATTTGGTGTTCCAGAAATAGATGATAATGGCCGAATTATTAGAGTTGTTGAGAAGCCCTCAAATCCCAAGAGCCCTTTTGCCGTCACAGGTATTTACGTCTATGACAACAAGATTTTTGAAGCCGTCAAAAATCTTAAACCAAGTCCTAGGGGAGAGTTAGAAATTTCTGACGCTCATCAATATCTTATTGACCATGGGTATAAGGTTGGTTACGAAGAAATAACCGGATGGTGGAAAGACACAGGTAAGCCCGGTGACCTTCTGGAAGGAAATCAGCTCCTTCTTAGTGATATTCAAAGAGATCTTGACGGTGTTACTTCTGATCCATATGTTCAGATTCAGGGCAAAGTGAATATTGGCAAGAATTCCAAAATTCTCGGACGATCTTATATAAGAGGGCCGGTGACTATTGGGGAAGGGGTTATTATCAGAGACAGCTACGTGGGGCCCTTTACCTCAATTGGTAACAAAACCGAGATTTCCGGTGCCGAAGTTGAACATTCTATTATTCTTGATGAGGCTGATATTACCTGCAAGAAGAGAATTGTGGATAGTATTGTGGGGCTCAATGCCACTGTATCTGATGCTCATGCAACCCTACCATCCGGTAACAGGCTCATTATTGGTGAAAACTCTATCGTTGAGCTTTAAAGCTTATTTGGTGGCAAATTCCTTTTGTGATACAATTCGTTGTTGTGTATAAAGCGTTGTGATGAGAATTTCTAGAAAAATCAAATTACTCGTTATTCTGGTTATTGGTTTTATGGTCGTGCCTGTATTTGTGGGTGCCTCTCCTTTCGAGGCCAGTTTTTTGCTGTCTGATAGCGAATACAGAAATCCAGGCTCCATGTCCAGAGATGACATTCAGAACTTCTTGCTATCAAAAGGAAGCGAACTAGCTCATATTACTCTTGAGACTTCAGGTGGCCAGAAAAAAGCGGCCGATATTATCTATGAAGAAGCTCAAGAACACAGCATCAATCCGAGGCTTATTATTATCACGGCCCAAAAAGAACAAGGAGCTATCACTGATGAAAGTCTATCAGATAGACAGAAAGATTGGTTGATGGGTTATGGTGTTGGCGATGATGAGCTCAAGGGAATAGAGAATCAAATCAAGTATTCTACATATCAGTTTCAAGGGTATTTTGACAGGCCACAGTATTATCGCTATCAAGCAGGAAGAACTACAACCACTTCAGATGGTCATCAAGTCACTCCACAAAACAAAGCCACAGCAGGTCTCTATAACTACACCCCCAGCGTCTCTGGAGCCGAGAAATTCCAATACTACTGGGAAAAATGGTTTGGGAGTCGCGGTTCTTATGACCAGGCTGCAGATGTAATAGATCGACCCAGTGGCAGTCTCATTCGTGCGGCTGGAACTCAGGGAGTGTATCTGCTTCGTGATAATGAAAGATTCCCTTTCTGGAGTCGAGGTATTTTTGATGAAATGGGATACAAAATGTCAGAGGTTGTTGAAATTTCTAAAAGTGAAATGAATAGCTACAAGGCCACTAGTCCAATGCTTTATCCTAATGGTACGTTGATTCGTTCTCCACAAGGAACTGTTTATGTCGTTGACGATTTTGGAAAAAGAGGTTTTAGGACCAGAAAATCTTTTGATCAGCTTGGTTTCAGGATGAGCAATGTTTATGGTATTAACTGGGGAGAGGTCAATCTTTACCGCGAGAATGCAGCCATTGAGGAGTCGACAACTTCTCATGTCAATGGCACACTTATCAAGTCACCGCACAATGGATCTATATATTTGGTTTGGAATGGCAAGAAAAAACCTATCCCGGATATCAGAGTCTTTGATCGGAACTTTCATTGGAAAAACGTAATTGATGTCAGTAAGGCTCAGTTTGACGCCTATCCGGTTGCTGGGATGGAGCTTTTTAGAGATGGAACCCTCATCAAAGATGAGTCACAAACAATTTTTGTTATTGAGTATGGTCGCAGGAGACCTGTTGGAAGCATGGAGGTCTTTAAGAAATATGGCTACAAGATGGAGAATGTTATTGCTGTTCCCAGTTGGCTAGCGGGTCTTCATCCGTACGGAAGTATGCTAAACTAATTAAAACAAAGAGGAGATTTTTATGAAAATTTTAATTACAGGCGGAGCTGGTTTTATTGGGTCACACGTCCAAGATCTTTATTTAAAGAAAGGGCACGAAGTAGTTGTGGTAGATAATCTCGTCACAGGCAAAGAAACCAATCTGAACCCAAAGGCCAAGTTCTATTTGGCAGATATTAGAGACAAAGTCGCCTTAGAACAGATTTTTGATCAAGAAAAGGGGATCGAAGCTGTTAACCATCATGCCGCCCACGCTAGTGTGAGAGAATCGGTCGAGGATCCAGCTTATGATGCCGAGAATAATATTGTTGGCAGTCTCAATTTGGCCGAGCTGGCACACAAATACAAAGTTAAGAAGTTTATATTTGCTTCAACTGGGGGAGCTATTTATGGTGATACTGAAATGGTTCCGACATCAGAAAAAACTCAAGCCTTTCCAGAATCTCCCTACGGTGTATCAAAATATGCTTTTGAAAAATATCTTGGCTATTATCATCTTCAAAAGAAGCTGGATTTCACTGCTTTAAGATACGCCAATGTTTTTGGTGCCAGGCAGGATCCTCTAGGGGAAGCTGGTGTGGTGGCTATTTTTTCCAAAAAGATCTGGTCAGATGAACAGCCTATTATTAACGGGGACGGTAAGCAAACCAGAGATTATGTTTATGTTGAAGATGTCGCGCAGGCAAATCTTCTGGCTTTAGAAAAAGAATCTCTGAACCGGGCCATCAATATTGGGACGGCCATTGAGACGGACGTTAACCAACTTTTCAAATATTTGGTTGAAATTTCGGGCAAAGAAGTTAAAGAAGAGCATAGTCAAGCCAAGCCGGGAGAACAGCAAAGAAGCAGTCTTGATTGCAGTGAAGCCCTAGCTCTTCTAGGATGGAAGCCCAAATACATTCTCGGGCAAGAGAGTGGGCGGAAGGCTCTCAAGAAAACATTTGAGTTTTTTAAGAATTAATATAATACGTTGCCATGAAAAATGGAAATCATCTTTTCACGTCAGAGTCAGTAACGGAGGGACATCCAGACAAAATCTGTGATCAGATTTCAGATGCAGTCTTGGATGATATTTTGAGCCATGATCAAAGTGGCAAGTGTTGTTGTGAAACCTTGACGACTACCGGGATGGTTATGGTTGCCGGAGAAATTTCTACTTCTCACTATGTCGATATCCCAAAAATTGTTAGAAAAACCCTCAAAGAGATTGGTTACACCGAAGCAGCCTATGGCATTGACTACAAAAGCTGTGCGGTTATAAGTGCTATTGATGAGCAAAGTGGCGATATCGCTCAAGGTGAAGAAGAGGCTGATGGTAGCCACAAGGCTATGGGAGCAGGAGATCAAGGCATGATGTTTGGCTATGCAACCACAGAAACCCCAGAATACATGCCCCTACCAATTAGCTTGGCTCACAAGCTAACCAAGGAGTTAGCTAGAGCTAGGAAAGAAGGTGATTTGTCCTACCTTAGACCAGACGGCAAGTCTCAAGTGACGGTAGAATATAAAGACGGCAAGGCCAAAAGGGTTGATGCAGTAGTTATTGCTGCGCAGCATGATGGTGACATTGAACTAAGCAAGGTTAAAGAAGATGTGATTGAGAAAATTATCAAACCCATTTGTGCCGATTATCTAGACGAGAAAACTCGTTATTATGTGAATGAAACAGGTCGATTTGTAGAAGGTGGACCACATGCTGATACCGGACTAACTGGTCGAAAAATTATTGTTGATACTTATGGTGGTATGGGAGCTCATGGTGGTGGATGTTTTAGTGGCAAAGGGCCAAATAAACAAGATCGATCTGGAGCCTATATGGCCCGTTATATTGCCAAAAATATCGTGGCAGCTGGTTTGGCTGAGGCCTGCGAGGTCCAGCTTTCTTACGCTATTGGTTATCCTGAACCAGTCTCCATTATGATTGAGACTTTTGGTACCGGAAAAATTTCTCATGATAAGCTCGTTGAGCTGGTCAGAGAAAACTTTAACCTTACTCCTTCCGGGATTATAGAGACGCTTGATTTGCTCAAACCAATTTATAGACAGACAGCTGCTTATGGTCATTTTGGTCGCATGGACCTCAATCTTCCATGGGAAAAGCTAGATAAAGTAGAAGATCTAAAGAAAGCCTTATGAGAATAGTTGTTACCGGCGGAACAGGATTTATTGGCAGTAATCTATGTGGGCGTCTTCTAAAAGAGGCTCACCAGGTTATTTGTGTTGATAATTGTCTAACCGGTCCAGAAAAAAACATAAAAGAGTTTGTGGGCAATGAAAATTTTACCTTTATCAAACAAGACATTACTAAGTCTTTTGCGATTGAAGGTGAGATTGATCAGATTTATAATTTGGCCAGTCCCGCCTCTCCCGTAGATTATTTTGAGCATAGCCTTGAGACTATGCATGTGAATTCTATTGGTCTAGAAAATATGCTCAAGATGGCTCAGGAAAAGGAGGCTCGCATCCTTCACACTTCAACTTCAGAAGTCTATGGTGATCCCGATGATAATCATCATCCCCAGGGCGAGGAATATCATGGCAATGTCAATCCGTATGGACCTAGATCCTGCTATGATGAGTCCAAGAGATACGGCGAGGCCTTGATCTATGAGTATCGCAGAAAACTAGAAATAGACACTGTTATCATCAGGATCTTCAATACATTCGGTCCAAAAATGAAAGAAGATGATGGCCGCGTTGTTAGTAACTTCATCAGCCAGGCCTTAAGGGGTAAGGACTTAACTATTTACGGTAGTGGAAAACAGACTAGATCATTCTGCTATATTGATGATATGATAGAAGGTCTTCTTTTGGCTATGAATTCAGAGATTGAAGGTCCGGTCAATATTGGAAACCCTGATGAATTTTCTATTAACAATCTCGCTGACCTCGTCATTGAAAAGGTGGGTGGTGGATCAGAGAAAGTTTTTAAAGGACTGGGAAAAGATGATCCAAAGCAAAGACAACCTGATATTACTAAGGCCAAAAACGAGCTTGGTTTTGAACCCAAGGTGAAACTTGAAGATGGCTTAGATAAAACTATAAAGTACTTTAGAAGTCTAATAGAAAAAGAATCATGAAAATTACCGTTATTGGCACCGGCTATGTAGGGCTGGTCACCGGAACTATTTTTTCGGATCTTGGAAATGAAGTAACTTGTGTTGATGTTGATCCCAAAAAAATAGCTGGTCTCAAAAAAGGAGATATGCCAATTTATGAACCGGGTCTTGAGGAAATTGTCAAAAAGAACTACAAAGCCAAAAGACTTTTCTTTACTACTGAACTGGAAAAAACAGCTCAAGAGTCAGAGGTTCTCTTTATTGCGGTTGGTACTCCTCAAGATAAAGATGGGCGAGCTGACTTGCAATACGTCAAAGCTGTGGCCAAAGAGATTGGCCAAGTTCTAGATAA
>JAHIRA010000075.1 GCA_018818905.1 Patescibacteria group bacterium
ATACCCACGCTCACCCATAAATCTAACAGAATAGATTCTCTCACCCTGAGCCAGACCTTCAAGTGCACCAACTCTTTCGAGGTTTTCGTCTAGAATATAAACATTGTTGTCTGAATAAGATAATTCGTTACCGTTAAACTCCTCAACAGTGGTGGCAATTCTGAATTTCTTGTCATATTCATCCATAGAGAACTGATTCAGTAACCAGCCTCGAACCTCTCCCGTGGCAGCATACTCGACCTTGTCCTTATCAATTGAGATTCTATTAATGATTGTTTTTTCTTGGCTTTCTTCTGCCTCAGCAAGAACTTTATTCTCGTTCAAATAGGCATAATTGGTCTGGGTTGTGTAGATATTACCTGTTGAAACATAGATTTCTTGTGAATCGCCAGCTAGGCTGACCTGCTGTGTAGTTTCCCCATCGACTATATCGATCGCAATAACACTGGTAAACCGAAAGTTGTTGTCTTTGACATCACTGTTATAGGCTATATCTTGTGACCTTACAACCTCTTCCTGACCGTTATTCTCAATTGAAGGCAAAATGATTCCATGGCTCAAAGCCTGATTGGTGACAATATAAACATAATCGCCAACCATTCTTGAATTCACATAATAGCCCGAAGAAGAGATCTTGTCGCGCATCTTTGGATTAGAGCGGTCAGAAATGTCATAGATATAAACTATCGCCTCTTCCTCATAGTAGGTCTGCGGACACATATCTATCAGATCACATCTTGAACTGTCTTCATTTCCTGAAAGAACCTTGGAATACTCGGAAGTGATGATTATCAGGTTATTGTCGTTCAGATAAAGCTGGGCCTCGGGTCGGTAATTATTCTCCTCGTCTGCAGGAATAACAATTTCACTTAGTTTTTTCATTTCTTTGGCTGGATAGGCTTCAAGAATACTAACTTTGTCATTTGAAACTGCATAAATATACTGTCCGTCATTTTTGACAACGTCAGCTTCATCTACTCCTTCTACCTGAACATTCGTAGTTGAATAATCCGTAGATGATCCCCCGCCCAGACCTTCTCCCCTGGCAATACTTGATGATCCAGTCTCCATTGAGTATTCTGGTGATTCACCTTCCTTTTTAATCTTGTTTTTGGCAATAAACTCTTGTAGTTCTTGATCAGAGCGAAACTTTCTAATACCTCCATCTGCTAGCAATCCTTCATTGCCCTGTGGCATAGGATTGTCGCTATCTCCCAGCTGAACAAAGTCAGGCGAGAATGACGTTTCTGGACCAGGGGCATAAACAACCACAGCTAGAACAATCGCCGCCACAGCAGTCGCAGCCGACAAAGAGAAGGCTACTTTTGGCCAAATTGACTTCTTCTTTTCAAACTGACTAGAAGACAAGAGAGCTCTCCGCAACTGGTGTTTGTGTTTATTATTGGAAAACTCGGGCTTCTCTACCTCTGATAGTTTTTTTTCAATATCGTTCATAGATTTAATTTAGTTGATTTAGCTGCTTTGCTCCAGATCTCAGTTTCAGTTTCTTCAGAATTCGATGCAATGACACTCTCACCGAATTCTCGTTCTTGTTCACGGTTTCTGCTATTTCTCTCATACTCATATCCTCAAAAAACCTAAGGTGAATGAGAGTTTGCTCCTTGGGCTTTAGTTCCTGAATTACCTGTGAAATCTCAACAAAGTCCTTCTGAAGATCTATTTTTCTCGAAGCATCATCCTGAACATCATCAGTGCTTGAATTATCAAAGAAATACTGCTCTAGATCTTCTGGAGCAGAAAAGTGATAGTGGCTTTTCTTTCTAAAGTAGGCATTTACCTCATTGGTGGCAATTCTGTACATCCACCCATTAAACTGCGAGGCTCCTTGCCATTTGAACCTTTTAAGGCCTTTTAAAGCCTTAAAAAAAGTATTCGAAATAATATCTTGAGTATTTTCACCATCCAAGACTCTTCGGTAAACATAGGCCGACAGTTTGTCGTAGTAATAATCGTAAATACGACCAAAAGCCTCCTCGTCACCAGACTTAGCTACCAAAAAACTCTCTTTTATCTCAGAGTTAGTCATAGATTAGTAAATTAGTAAATAACTGCACGTGCAATATGTATAATGCAGCTAGATAAATAATGTTACAAAATTGTCTTTTATATCCTCATATCGTCCTCACTGCTATACCTTTAACTATACCTAAATATCCAAAAAAATCATAGATTTAAAGGTCTCCGGAAGTCCTTTTTCTAAGCCAAAAAGACCTGTTTTGAGGGTGTTAAAGTGGTATTTTTGCCCTTATATAAGCCCAAAAGCTAGCTGTTGAAAAGTCTATTGACTTTTTCACCTACTTGAACTATCCTAGGAGTTACCAAAATCAAACCATAGATACAGGTTATTGGTTTTGGAGGAGTTAAATGTTAATTAGAAACTACTTAACTTAAACCCTTTAGCTGGATAGCGAAAGAAAAACTGTCCTTCTTGATCTGGTCACCAGCTAAAGAAAGAGAGATCTGCCTTATTCTCAAACTCTCTAAGCCTTCAACTCATCTAAAACCTTTTTCAAAAAAGGCGAGTTGGATGGACAACGGTGCTTCCAACATCAAAAACTTCCTCCAAAAATCAAAAAGACAATTTGTCATCAAGTTCAAAGAGACGTTTTTAGAGCAAAATCGTCGTTTTATGATGGTTTTTATCCTTCTCTTTGCTGTCGCGTTGGCTGGAATCAACCTTCTCCAAAAAAGTCAAAACGAAGTCACTGTCAGTGCTAATGATTCTAGCATCCTGGTTTCCCTTCTCTATGGAGAAGGTGACATAGAAACAGTCACCAACGAAACCCCCGTAACCGAGGAGAAAAGACTTTCTCCTGTCACCGTGGCTAGTGCTGCCCCTTTGGTAACTTCTGGAACAGAAGTTACCACAGAAGATGGTAGTCCCATGCCAGCCAGTGTGTCCGCCGGCAAAGTTTTGACCCTGGGTAGTGATACCTTGGTCAAAACTAACGACATCGAAACCAAGATTTCGACTAAACCAAGGGAAAAAGTCATCAAATACACCGTCAAAGGTGGTGATACTGTAACTTCTATTGCTAAGAAGTTTAGCATTGATGAAGCTACGGTTCTTGAAGAAAACAAGAAATATGCTGACGATTTCATTAAACCCGGAGAACAGTTGTCAATTCTACCTATTTCTGGGACCACTGAAAGAGTTGATGAAGGCGAAACCCTAGACCAAATCGCCAAAAAGCATCAAGTTGATCTTGATGATGTTATGGCCTTCAATAAGTTAGAAAGTGCTGATAGCATTGAATTTGCTCAAATTCTCGTCATTCCTGACGGCAAAAGAGAGTCCAAGAATAAACCACTGCCTGTGGTGAGAACACCTGACCGTGTTTTGGCTGCTGCCAGTTCAACTAGATCTAACAGCTCTTCAAGCCGCAGTTCAACAACCACAAACGCTCCTAAGCCAGTGGTTAAATCTGGTTCTAAGGTTGGCAATCGCTTTCCTTGGGGTTGGTGTACTTGGTACGTGGCCCAAAAAAGAGGTGATGTTAGCTGGCGCGGAAACGCCGGAACCTGGCTCAACGGAGCTCGTGGCTCTGGTAGATCTACCGGCAAAGTCCCTGCTGTAGGGGCCATTATGGTGACTTCTGAGAGTGGTTATGGCCACGTAGCTTATGTTGAAGCTGTTAACGGCGACAAAATCACTGTTTCAGAAATGAACTACCGTGGTTTTGGCGTGGTCAGTTCTAGAACAGTTTCGGCCAAGAGTCGAGTCATTAAGGGTTACGTTTACTAAAAACTTAGTTTTTACAATATGTAAGGACGCCCGTTTGGGCGTCCTTACTATTTTCCCTTAGATAAAGCAAGAAGTCATAGTTAGAGAGCAGAAGCCTTGACAAATACTGAGTATTGGTGTATAATACGTTCTACAAGTTAGAAAATCAATCGTTTTACTCGCCCTCCTTTCAGCTTCTAGACTAGGATCTGAGAGGAGGGATAGCAAAATTCGGTCAATTTGTGTGACTGTTGAATTGATCATTGTTATCCTCACCTTATGTTTAGGTCAGGGTTTAAGCCCTGTTTTTATTTCTTATTTACTTTCTGGCCAATAAAGCCGTGCGCTAGCTTTGTAAGCAAGCACACGGATAGCCTCTATCACGTCTTCTTGAGGCCAGAAAGGTTGGGACTAGTCGCCCAGCAAGAAATCCTAGGCAATTGGTTTTTAAAAAATTTATGCTGACACTCCTTTCTTCTGTCTTTGCGATGTCACTTGCGACGGCTCCTCTGGAGACCCCAAGTGATACCCAAGATCTAGAAACTTCAGATGAAAACATTACTTGTGAAGTTTCTGACACTAAAGAAAAAACAAAGGAGGCCGAGGTTCTTTTACAAATTACTAACCCAAATATTTATCCTAGAAAGAAAGACAAGATTCAATGTGTCGAAAAGGAAAAAGCTGATCTTTCTTCCTACAAGGAAGTTGATGAGTTTACCAGTCTAGCTCAAGCAAAAAAGAACGAAAGAGTTGAAATTGCTGGCAAAATTAACCTTGAAGAAGAAAAGAAAAAAGACACTACCGGTTTTGATCTTGTCTATAAATCTGCTGGAGAACAATACCAGATCCCATGGGAAGTTCTCTCGGCTATTCACAAAGTTGAAACAGGCAGACGTGGCGATACTTCTGTCGCCAGTTATGCTGGCGCTTCTGGACCAATGCAGTTTATGCCTTCGACCTTTAGAAGCTACGGCGTTGACGGTGATGGTGATGGTAGAGCTCTTATTCATGATTCTGATGACGCTATCTTTTCTGCGGCCAACTATCTAAAAGCCAATGGAGGCGATAGAAACATCAGCGGAGCTCTCTTGCACTACAATCACTCCTCTGCTTACGTGAACAAGGTTCTGGCTATTGCTAAAACAATTGGATATACCGGTTAAATAAACCAAAAACCCCACCGCTCTGGTGGGGTTTTTGTTAGCTACCTGGTTTTTTTAGAAATCCGGTTTTTATTTTTGCTTTGTTGTTCTTGCCATCCTTGGGCAAGAAAACATAAAAAGTTGTCCCTTTTCCTTCATCCGAAATAAACCCAATCTTCCCGCCATGTTTTTCTATGATCGCCTTTGCCAAGTAGAGGCCCAGACCAGTTCCAGAGGGATGCTTTTGCTTGGCGTTATCAGCCCGATAAAATCGGTCAAAGACAAGTACCTGTTGCTTCTGAGGAATACCAATGCCATAATCCTTGATAAAAAAATCAATGGAGTCGTTTTTGTTATGACAAAGAATCTCGATTTTACCACCATCCTGTGAGTATATAATAGCATTGTCAATAATGTTATCGAAGGCTTGAACAATTTTTTCTTTATCCACCCTGAAAAGACAACTTTCTCCACACCAAGGAGAAGTTGTGATAGTGACGTTGTTTTTTTCTGCTTCCCGCCGATGATTACTAATAACTTCCCGAACAATGCTTAGAATATCTGTTTCTTGTCTATTAAGAACAAACTTTTCTCCTCTTTCCATCTTGGAAACATTCAGAAGATCCTCCACTAACTTAACCATTCTTTTCACATTGCCAAGAATTTCATCAATGAAGCCTTCTTGTGTTTTATTCAAGTCTCCTGTTTTTTTCTTGGCCAATAACTGCGCATACCACTGAATGCCGGTCAAAGGGGTTCTGAGTTGATGAGAAGCCAAGGAGACAAACTCTGACTTCATCTCATCGACTTCTTTCTCCTTGGTCACATCACGACCATAAAGATTCAAATACCCTTCGTCTACTATTGGTGTCACCTTAAATGACAATATCCGACCTCTGACCTTAGTTTCAATCTCATCATTTTTACCTTTCTCGAGGATGTGGATTATTTTTTCTTTGATATGCTTGGGCACTTCTTCTCCGATATACTTTTTCCAATTCCAGAGAAGAGAAAGGCTGGCGTTATTAGCAAAAAGTATCTTTCCCTGCTTGTCTATTCTTAAAACTGGCGACGGATCCTCAAGCGGCAAAGTAGCAAAGCTTTGTTTTTCTTTTTCGCTTTGCTCAAGCTTTCTTTCTAAAATCTCGTTTGTCTCCATAAGCTCACTAAGGCTTTCATCGTCTATTGAGAGATGATACTGACAAAAGAAAATAATCAGAAGCAACACAACAAAACTTCCGGCCAACAAAAAAATAGAGTTGGGTAAGCAAGAATTGGGCGCAGGACCAGCAAACAACTGGCTTGCTCCTGCTACCACAAAAAGAAGAGTCAGGCTCCCTAGAATCAACAGAACCGTTCTCATTAGTTGTCTTTTCCCTCTTTTAGTCACAATTTCCCTCTAATTGTTTATTCTTTTTTGCTGTCGTTTTTCTCAAGGATTTCTTTAATCTTGTCATCCATTTCCTCAATGTCAATTGAGGCCTTGATGAAGTAAGCTTTCGCCCCCAGTTCAATCCCTTTTTTGACATCGGCATCATGTCCTAGGTTGGACAAGATAATCACTGGAATGTCTTGGAGAGCTTCATTTTTCTTCAGAGTTTCAAGAACTTCAAAACCATCCATGCGAGGCATGATGATATCTAGAAGAATAATGTCTGGCTTAGTGTTTTTGATAGTCTCGACACCACTTTCACCATCGACATCCTTGGTCACTTCGTAGCCTTGTTCCTCGAGCTCAAAAGCAATTGCGTCAAGGAGAGATTTGTCATCCTCGACAATAGCTACTTTGATAGACATAAGCTTTTGTTATATTTTGACCTTTTCTTAATTATGACACATTTGCTTCTTCGATACAACTTCTACTACTTGTCTTTCATCCGATACTGCAAAGCTTCAGCAATATGATCAACTGTTACATTTTGGTCACCAAGCAAATCAGCAATTGTTCGAGCTACTTTAATGACTCTGAAGTAGGAACGAGCCGACAGGCCCAGATTTGACGTTGCCTCCTTAAGCATGTTTTGTGAATCTTGATCCAAGTCACAGTATTTTTTGATCTGACGACCATCCATTTCAGAATTGGTCATAATTTGACACTGCCCATACCTGTCTAGCTGCGACTGCCTTGCCTTCTCAACACGTTTTCTAACTTCAGAAGAGGGCTCGGCTTCAGTTCCCCCAGACAAATCCTCGTATTTTACTTTTGGCACCTCTATTTGAAGATCTATGCGATCAAGAAGAGGGCCGGATATCTTTTTTTGATAACGTTCAATCTCAATGGGTGAACAACGACACTCTCGATCTTCAGAACCAAGATATCCACACGGACAAGGATTCATGGAAGCAACCAAAGAAAATTTGGCGGGAAAAATCAAGGTTTGTCTGGTTCTTGAGATCTGAATCTGGCCATCTTCTAAGGGTTGCCTAAGATTCTCCAGAACTTGGCGATCAAATTCTGGCAATTCATCCAGAAAAAGTACTCCTCGATGGGATAGGCTAATCTCCCCTGGTCTTGGATAGGCTCCGCCACCCACCAGAGAGGCCCCTGAGGCCGAATGATGTGGTGACCTAAAGGGTCGACTTGAAACCAAAGGTTTATTGTGCGGCAAAAGACCAGCCACACTATAAATACGGCTAACTTCCAAAATCTCGTCAAAAGACATCCGTGGGAAAATTGAGGGCAAGGACCGGGACAATAAGGTTTTTCCTGAACCCGGCGGTCCAGACAACAGAACATTATGTCCTCCAGCTGCCGCAATCTCTAGGGCTCTTTTTACCTGTGCTTGTCCGGCAATATATCTAAAATCTGTAGCCGTGACAGTCTTTGCGATTTTGGGTATATTTTTTGTCTCTGGTAATATTCTTGCTCTGTCCTCTAGATGATCAACTAACTCTATCAGACTCTTACTCCCGTAGACTTTAATACCTGGAATCAAAGCAGCTTCCTGAGCATTCTCTTTGGGAACATACAAGTGTTTGATTCCCTTCCTTTTGACAAAGTCAGCAATAGAGAGAATACCACAAATCGGCCTGAGCTTACCTTCAAGAGAGAGTTCCCCGACAAAAAGGGCCTCTCTGAAGCTGGCCTGACAATGACCTTCGGCCTTCAGAATCCCCAAAGCGATTGGCAAATCATAGGCCGGTCCTTCTTTTCTAATATCAGCAGGGGCTAGGTTAACCGTAATCTTTCCTCTCATGATCAAGTCAAAAGAATTTTTGAGAGCAGCCCTGATCCTGTCACGTGACTCGTGAATGGCCGTATCGGCTAGTCCGACAACGGTTAAGGAAGAAAGACCGGGCGCCACATCAACCTCGACTTCAATCTCCTGGCAATCAATTCCCAAAAGAGCGGCCGAGGTCAGTTTAGCAGTTTCATTCATCTTATTTTTTTAGCAAATAAAAAAAACGGATCTCCGCTTTTATTATTATCTGAAATCTATCTAAGTCTTTTTCTTACCCTTACCCCAAATCTCATCGATGGCTAACATCAATACTCCAGCCGTAATAGCCACATCAGCAAGATTGAAGAAAGGCCAATAGAAGACTCCAATATAGTCAACAACAGCTCCTCTAAAGATTCTGTCGCTAAGATTACTCAACGCTCCCCCACTCACTACCGCCATACTAATGACGATATAATTTCTCGTAAATGATTTTCGGTAAAAGACAAACAAAATCACCAGAACCACGGCAATCAAGACATAAAGATACTGCTCGGCAAAGGGAATACCAAAGGCAATGCCTTCATTTTGATGGAAAGAAAGATTCAGCCAGTCATTACCAATCATTTCTCCAGGAACTACATTCCGCACAATCCAAGATTTGAGAATCTGATCAACGACCACAATACCACCAAAAATACCAAGGAATAAAAGAGCTTTGGTAAGAGTCGTCCTAAACACTGGGACCACTTTTTTCTTGGCATTCTAAGCACTCACCGGCAGAAGGGAGGGCCTTGAGTCTTTCGGGTGAAATCTCTTTGTCACAACTCTCACAAACGCCGTACTTGCCAATCGCTATTCTCTTGAGAGCCTTCTTGACATTCAAAAGTTTGACCTCCATCTTAGCTTCTAGGTCAAGATTTTTGGCATAGTCAGCCACTTCAGCGGCATTTTGCTCTTCTTCGTCTCCATAGTCTGGAAAACGAGTGTCAAAGTCACCAGCGACATTTTTGTCTTTATCGGCAAAAGTAGCTAGTTCTCTTTCTAAAGATTCTTTCTCTTCATGAAGTTTCTTTTTGAGTCCATCTTGAAGTTCTTGATTCATATGTTTTTTGTTCTTTTACTTCTTATGTATTCCTTCTCTTCATTATCAACCCAATTACTCCGACCGTCAAGACAAGCAGGGCCAAAATATGAACAGGGTTGAAAATTAACGAGCCAATTCTAAAAATTAAACTATCATCCAAGGCAAAGGCCAAGACAAACTGGGTTATGCCAGAAAGAATCATGCCAGCAAAAAAAATATCGCCTGGTTGCAGATTTTTTACGTATCTATACGAAGCTGTAGCTAGAAAGAATAGCGTCACATAAGCAATCGCTTGATATAGCTCAAAAGGATGTTTGGAAAGACTCTCCGCAAACATTTTACCACTTTGAACACCGGCAATGTAACTTCCAAGACTAGCCACTGCATAACTAACAAAGATTGCTTCTATTGAGGCATCAAGCCAGGACAAAAGTTCTTGTCTTTTTTTGAGATAGAGCCACGCAAAAACATAAATAAAGGCCCCCAAGAAAGCACCTCCAAAATAGAAGCCCCCATACCAGTATTGATAAATTTCAGAGAGATTGTCGAGATAATAACCACAATGAAACAGTACATAGGCCAAGCGACCTCCGAGCACACCACAAAGCAATATCCACAAAATATTGTCAAGAATTCTTTTGGTTTCAAGCTGCCTTTTCTTCAATTCACGGTACAAAATCAGCACTCCCGCCAGAACAGCCAGAAGCAAAAAGAAGCCATAGTAATATAGGGTGACTTGTTGGCCAAACAGGCTAAATGTAATGATTTCTTTAAGCATAGTACCGTTATTTTATGAGAGAATGGCTCAGAAAGCAAGAGAATTGTAACAAAAAAAGCCCGAAACAGGCTCAAGTATAAGAAAAAATGAAAGGGCGCCAGTTGGGCGCTTCAATAAATATATTAGTAAGCGCAGTTGACGCCCTGTTCGTCCGTGACTCACAACGTTAAACCCTCTCAAATAGGATTAAGCGTTAATTTGAGTCCTGGACGGTGGGCTTCGCGATCCGATAGTTCGTGAAACGACTCTTACCATCTTTTTGGAATTATTGGTCTATTTTGGACCGCAATTCCGGCGTTTTTGTTTTTGTTGAAGGAGCCTGCAGGTGCTATCGACACCTGACTTACAAACAGTAAGAGAGCTCTAGCTCCGTTTGAAACAGAACTAACGTTCTCTGACCATTTCTGGTGACCCCTTCTTGGGTGAGATGATTTCTTATGATTTTTAAAGTGCTATCCTAGCTGATTCCACTCCCTTCATGTACTCTACATCCAATATAGCACAGAAATTAGTCTAAGTCAAGGCATTGACAATTCTGAACATATTACTTGTACTTTGCCTTAGACAAGGGATAAAAACCCAGAATCATGAATACCAAAGTTGTTCTTATCCACATTTTGGCTGTGGATAACCGCCAGGAACCTATAAAATCTATATTTTTATCCACACAGAAGTATTTTTAAGCTTTAAAAAGGGTAAAAAGCTCTGTGGACAAATAATATCATTCAACCTCCTTTAGAGACCTCGAAATTAGCGAGGTCGGCTCGATAATCGCTAGAAAATCAGCTGCATAACCAGACTGGTGAGCCTTTTGGTCCAAGATAAGCAACTTACCAGTATCGTATTCATCAAGCAGCAAA
>JAHIRA010000076.1 GCA_018818905.1 Patescibacteria group bacterium
AATCTCAACCTTGGAGTTTAATAGGTGTTACCAAAGACACTACTTTTGGAGAGATAGATGGTGCTACAAAGAACGTTACTGTTGGTAATTCAACTATTGGTCTAGTGGCAAATTTATCTCAGAATCTAACTTTAGATTTTTCCTTGAATGACAAATATTTTCAGGTCACTCCCTATTCAACCGGATATAACAGAACTTTATGTACCGGCGGGATTTGGCCTAGTGATAGCGAAGGGAAGACTCTTGAAGTCAGATGCTATGATCATGGAACAGAAACTTATGTGGAGTCGGGGTATATGGTGACAATATTTTAGGCTACATCAAAAAGAGTTTTCAAAACGAGAAGCCTTCTTACTTTTTGTCCTTAAATCTGCTAAAATGAGAGGGTGTTGATTTTCCAATTCGTAGAGCTATGGACAATCAGACGTACTATCGTCTTCCCAAAAAACCAAAAAAGAAAAGTTTCCTACCCTTGGCAGGTCTTTTAATTGTGGGCATTGTTGCTACCCTGGTGTTTGTGTTTACTCGAAATGCAGAAGTCAAGATTTCTACTTATCCAGATGATGCCGAGATCAAAATCAATCAAGAAACTAAAGCTCAAGGTCTTTTTGTCAACGATGATCTTAAAGCAGGGACCTATGATCTAGTGGTGAGACGTTCTGGATTCAGACCGGTGATGGAAGAAATTCAGCTTGAGCGGGGCAAGAAAATGGAAAAAGAAATTCAGCTTGAGCCTATCAACCATCCATTTGAACTCAAGACTAATCCTCGCGAAGCCCAATACAAAATCACAACCGCGAATGGAGAAGTCAAGGAAGGGCAAACTCCATTGAAGGAAGAAGTGCCAGCCGGAAATCTTCATATTGAGTTAACAGCGGCCAATAGGAGTATTCTAGAGAGAGACTATTTCCATGATTCAGAAGACACTCTCTACTGGCATTTGGATCCGGAAGGTCAAATTGTTCATTTGCTACGAAGCATAGAAACCGGACCTTCTCCCAAGGGGGCTGTTTTTAACTCATCCGGAGACGAGATTTGGACAACTCATCTCATGAGCAAAAGAGAAGGTGTTGGAATTTATAATCTTGAAGGCGACAAAATTGGCGGTCTAGAATTAGATGGTCATGGTGGAGTTGAAATAGTATTTAGTAGTGATGGCAGTAGAGCCTATATTTCCCAAATGGAAACGGACACAGTTTTTGAAATTGACACTCAAGCCAGAACTATCTTAAGACGCTTCAAAACCCACAGTACTTGGTGCAAGGTTCTAGAACTTTCTCCAGACGAAAAAATTCTCTATGTCTCCAATTGGTCGGGGAACAATATTTCCGAGATTGATCTTGAAAGTGGGGAACTTATCAGATTGCTCCCAACTATCAAAACCCCTCGTGGTCTCTACCCCACTAAAGACGGACAAAATCTTTATATAGCTGGCTTCGGCCGTGGTGAACTGATGCGGATCAGTCTAGAAAAAGGCAATGGCGAGATTCTTTACAAAAGCGATGGAGCTATGCGCCATATTGTGGCTGACGAGGACAAGGGTCGTCTTTTTGTCTCCGATATGGCCAACAACATTATTTACCTTTACAATATTAATTCCGGAGAAGTATCAGAATTTGTCACCACCGAAACCAATCCCAACACTATAGCTCTGTCACCAGACAAAAAAATTCTCTACGTTTCTTGCAGAGGGGAGAATGCTTCTGATTCATATTATGTTCCAGGTCCGGAATGGGGCTCGGTTTTTCTTTTTGATGCTGAAACAGGGGAGATACTCGATGTTATTATTGGCGGTAATCAACCAACCGGACTCGATATTTCACCAGACGGAAGTCGCTTGGTTTTCTCAAACTTTTTGGATGCCAACATGGAGCTCTACGAAATTCCTGATTACGAGACTCTTAAAAATGGTGGTGGCGGAAGAGCGGGTAATTATTCTGAAGATCTGAAGAAGTAGGTTATGATGAAGCTAGAAGATCAGGACCATGTCTCAAATCATCACCAGACTGAGCTGGGGAGAAATGGCTATGCATGGCGCTTCATAGTTTTTGCTAGTCTTGTAATACTTATTCTTTCCTTGGTCTATTATTTTGATCTGCAAAATTATCTCACTCCAAACTTCATCAAAGAAAAAGTTCATAGTTTTGGCATTTTTGCCCCACTAATCTTTATTCTTCTGTATGTTTTTCTAACTATTCTTTTCTTTCCCGGGTCAATTCTCAGTTTGACCGGAGGGCTTCTTTTTGGCAAATGGCTGGGGCTATTTTGCATTCTTATTGGAGCGAGTTTGGGCTCATTCTTGGCTTTCATTTTCTCACGTTATCTTGGTCGTGATTTTATTGCTCATAAGCTAGAGAAGAGGTTTGTTAGTTTTTTGAAAGCCAGTCAGAAGCTAGAGAAGCATGGCTTTCTTTTTGTTTTCATAATTCGATTGGTACCCTTCTTTCCATATAATGCCACCAACTACGCCTTTGGTCTAAGCAAGGTTAAAGCCTCAAGTTATTTCTGGGGGACAATCTTGGGCATTATTCCAGGAAGTTTCGTTCTCGTTTTTCTAGGGGACTCGTTTGGCTCATTTAGTCCACTCGAAATTGGGCTAGCCCTTCTTGTATTTCTTGTTTTTAGTGTCAGTATCTTTTTTTTAAGAAGTTATCTCAAAAAATATATCGAAAATAGAAGCTGATACTTGGCTCCAATCTCCGAGTTAGAGCCTTTTGCACTAATCCAACAAACTTCAATAGAAAAGAAGATAATATGGCTTATACAAGCCATATTATCATAACACAGCAGAATTGTCTTGACAGAATTCAAAAAAAGTCTTATAGTAAACAGCTTCAATACTGACATTGGGGTCAGTGAAGTGTGTTCTTTAACCAAGTTTCTCATTTGTGAGAAGGAGAAAAAAGTGAAAAGTATTTTTATTTTCCTGAACCTGTTTTTTGTCGCGTCCGCCCCATCAACCCAGAAAATAAAAAAAGCGACAACCGCGCTTCGAAAGCTAGGGGAAATCCCAGAGCATAACTGCGGAGTCCTTAGGTTCATGAGATACCGGACAAGGGTTCTCATTAAAAAGGGCGCTTTCAAAAAAAGTGGCCTAACAAAAGAGGAGATGCTAAAGAGAATCAGCACTCCAATTAAACGCGGAGTAAGTTGCTACACTTGTAGTAGCTTGAAAAAAAGGCTCCGACTGGCAAAAAAGGCTGCCAAAGCGACAAAGGTAAAAGCTGGGCAGCTTTTATGGGCAATAAGGAGATCTTATAAGATACGAGGCCGGGAAGCGCGAGAGAAGAGAAGGGTCTTCTTTGCCCCATATCGAGAGGCTTCGTACGAGCATGCTCGTGCGAAGGTTATGATACAAGATACGAGGAAGTTGCTGAAAAAATACTGCACTAAGAGGAAATAACATTCATGGCAGAACAGCAACTCCAAACCCATCCTCCCTATTCCAATAGTGGAGGATTTTATTTTCCAAAAAACGATACGATGATTTTCACGACTAGTAAAAGATAGGGATGTTGGCTCCAACCTCCTGGTTGGAGCCTTGTGTACTAACTCAAAGATCTACACATATTTCAAGACGTGAGAAAGAAACCAAATGGCTTATATAAGCCATTTAGCGTAAAAAGAAGTAAAAATCCTTGACAAAATATTGAATATATAGTATAGTGTGAAGCTCTTTTCAGAACATATAAGATTTGCACTTTAGAGAAAAGAGAGTGGCAAAAATTTCATCTACAATCCTGGAGGAGGAAAAGATGAGAGAATTTTTGATGATACTGGAGTCGCTAGCTGGTCGCTTGACGCGGATTCGCGT
>JAHIRA010000077.1 GCA_018818905.1 Patescibacteria group bacterium
GGCCGAAAGAGCTCTCAGACACTTGGTTTTGAAACGTAAGAACTCTTACGGTTCCAAGACGCAGAAAGGGGCAGACACCATGAGCATCCTCTATTCCGTACTTCTTTCTTCTTGGTGGGAATCTAAAGAAACTTTTTTCCAGGAATATTCCAAACAATTCTCAGGATCGTAGTTTGGCTTGTTTAAGGGGAGGTTTGGGGGGCAGTGAGCAGTTACGCCCAAAGCTATTGACAAAGTAATAGTTTCATGATATAATGCAACCGCTTTTGTAGGTCTACACATAGGTCTCTGACCTAGTGGTAATACAATTGCATGGCTTGGGCAAGCCACAAAGGAGAAAAAGATGGACAAAAATAAAGATCCTCTCCAGCTTGGAGAGGATAAAATTGGAACAGGATGGTTCGTTGCCGTCCTGTGTATGATTGTAATGGTAACATTGATTTTTGTTGGAGTGCAGTATCTGTAACTGTGCTCCAGATCGTGTCGTAAGGGGGGAAAAATTAGAAACAACTCAAATCCGGCTTGCCCAGCCTTTTTTTATTACAATAAAATCATCACTTAATCTTCTGTCTGTTTTTCTTTGAGCTGTTCAATTTCGTTTTTAAGTTCAACCATCTTCAATTCTCGATTGACCATTAAGTTATTCATTCTCTCCAGCTCTTCGACTTTCTTTTGTAGCTCTTGGGTTCTTTCTTGAACCTTTTTCTCAAGATTGGCGGTAATATCTTCCAATTCTTTTTTTACTTTTCTCAATTCTTTTAACTCAGCTTCTCTTTCATCTTTCAATTCCATCAACTCAAAATCTCGCTTGACCATCATCTTGGCAATACGATCAAGTTCCTGTCGCTCCCTTTCTCTATTTTCTAATGATTTTTCAGAGTTTGTTTCTGGTTGTTTTGAGTCTTTCAAGAAATTTATGGTTAATACTTTTGGCAAAGAAAAAACGACTTCTAACTATTCTCCCAAAACCATCAAGGTCATTGTTTCGTTATGAAATAATGAGTAGCATTCTTGGTTAGCTGATCTGTTGATGGGAGCTTGTTCTCCGTAAGTGTAGAGACCAATTAAAGGAACTTCTGCGCCAAGAACTTCTTGAATAGCCGAGATTTCTTCATCAATTCTTGATCCCAATAGTCTATGTCTGGCGACGCAGTCAAAGACAAAAATTGCTTTAGGTGTAGCGCCCTCCAATTGTGATTGAGCCTCTTTGGCTGCTTCTTTGGCGGCCACGATGGCTTTGTCTGGATCTCCAATCATAAGGCGGACTTCTGAGCCTTCGGGGATTTCTGCGGCGCAGGTGATTTCTCCTTTCTCGTTGGCAATAACAACATCTCGAATCAAAAGCTCATCGCTTCCTTCAGTGCTCATACCTAAGGGATAGGTGTAGGCCATTTTGGCAATAGGCTCTTTGATCAATTCCTCAGCTTTTTTACCAAAATAATCCTCGTAGATAGAAAGGGCTGGTCGATTATCTATTTCAATTAGTTTTGCCCCTTCTGCTTTTGTTACTTTCATAGGTAGACCAATTGGTTCCCATCCGTGCTGTGCTCCTATTCCGAAGGAGAATTGGCCAGAAAGACCTACTCCCACCAAAGAGTTTTGCAAAACTTGATCATTATAATATTCATAAGTTTTTTCGAATTTGAAGTCATCTCCAGCTGAACCGCCGATAATGGTTAGAGATTTCCCCAAGATGTCTTGAATGCCTCTGACAGCGGCAGCGCCGTTTTCTGCCAATCCATCCAGGAGCATAATGAATAAAGACGGATCGGTCTTAACGACTGATTTGCCTGCTTTAAAGGAATTTTTGTCGGTATCTTTTCCAATGCCAAAGGAAAAATCTATTTCGGGAGCTCTAAGAGCCATGACGGCCACATGTTTGGATAAAGGTCCTTCTGTGGTGATTTCACCAAAAGATGAACAACCTACCAAAGGAGTTTCTTTGGAAACAGATCTTACCCCTTCAAGCATCTCTTGTTGGTCAAAGGCCACCGAAGAGAAAACAAAAATCAAATCTGCTGTATCCCCGATTTGGTCTAGGGCTTTCTGACAAGCTTCAGCGCCCGCCTTGAGCGCGTCAGAGTTATTACTTTTTGACACACCTGCTTTAATCATAGGTTTTCCTTTCTTGGTTAATTTCTTTTTATTTTGCTAGATTTTTCTCTATTCCTAAATTAGGAGTAACACTTGTATATTAGCAGAAAAGTTCTAACTGATCAATTGGAAGTTTTGAGTGATTGCTCAGAATGTGGTAGAGTTGTTACAGGAGGTTAAACAAGGATAGATGTTACATTAATTCTTGCTTGTTGGTTTGATAAATATCTATCAGAAACAAGATTTTGGGATAGCAAAAGTGTCTCTCGAGGATATAAAACATAAATAATAGAAAAACTATGGAAGAAGAACGTGACAAAGGAAAAATGTTTGAAGAAGGATTCAAGGAGTGGTTTAAAGACAATGTTGGCGAAGAATGGAGTAAAGACATGAAGTGCAAAAAAAGCAACAGAAATAAAATGTACAAGACTGGCGCTGGGACTGGCGCTGGTGTCTACTGCCTAGGCTTCATTGGGGCGCTGGTTTATTATATCGGAGTCTCAACATCATTTTGGGTTGGAGTGCTCGGAATTTTGAAATCAATTGTTTGGCCAGCTTTTGTAGTCCATGGAATACTCAAATTTCTAGGATTGTAAAATTCAAACAAAACCGCGAAGACAATAAACCCTATGAACCTGAGATTTTGCTTGTCTACGGCATGGTTGGTGGGGTTTTTGTTTATTAAAAAAGACAGTATAGGTCTTTTTTAAATCTGAGGTGGCTTAAGTACAAAAAAAGCCGCGATCGATATGATCTACGGCTTAAAAGGAACTTAGTAACTTCTCCCATCTCCTACGTGACGCAAAGATTGCTTCTTAGAGTAGGGTGAAGTTATTGCTTACGATGGATTCACCATTAAAAAGTATGCGTTCCATCTTGGTTGAGCTTACGTGTATCCACTGAAAGGTCATTGGGTGGAATAATACCATTTCCCGATAGAACGCAAGTACGTTGCCAGCGTTCTTTCCCAAGAGCCTGTGTATCGCGGCAGGGATGTCGTTTTTTGACAAGGCACGCGTATCTGAGACCCAAGTAAATTTGTCAGGATCTTCTAAATACTCTCCGATTAACTTAACGGCATATATGTCATCCCCAATTGGCACAATTGCGATTGCTTGAGACGGTACTTTCTGACCAAGCACCCAGCACGCTTTTTTCAGCACATAGACGAATTCTCGATTTGTTGCAAGTCTGTCCATGGCACACTCCTTTTTCTACCTTCAAAATGATAGAGAGACTGCTTCTTAAAGCAGACCAAACTCACCGCTTGCGATAGATTTACCATTCACGAGTTCGGGATTCAAGTTGATCGGGTTAGTCAGTACCCATCGAAAAGTTGTTGAGTTTGGCTGGTCAGTCCTTTTGCGAAGGAACACGAGTTCGGTGCCGATGTTCTTTCCTAGAAGATCAAACAGAGCAACAGGAATGGCGTCCTTTGACTGGCCAGGCTTCTCTGAGACAACGTTGATTCTGGCAGGATCTCCCAAACATCCCCCAATCAAACGAACAGTGAACTCTTTCCCAATTGGCACAATTGCGATTGCTTGAGACGGTACCTCCTGATTAAGCGCCTTGCACGCTTTTTTCAGCGCATTAACGAATTCCC
>JAHIRA010000078.1 GCA_018818905.1 Patescibacteria group bacterium
ATTTGGAACGGTCCTCTGGGAGCTTTTGAAACCAAACCTTTCGACGAAGGAACCTGTGGGTTTGCCAAGAAAATTGCGACTATGGATGTCAAAACGGTTATTGGGGGTGGAGACACTGCCGCTGCCCTTGAAGAGGCGTGTCTAGATAACCAGATGGATTTTGTGTCTACGGGTGGTGGAGCTTCTCTGACTTTGTTAGAAGGAAGTACTCTGCCTGGCGTTGAATCTTTGGAAGATAATTAAGCTAAACAAACTTTATGTCTGATATCTCGAAAGTCAATATTGAGACTTACGACAAGACGGCCAAAGAATATGATGAATGGGCGAGAGGCTTTGATATGTCGAATGAATATCGACAGTTCAAAGAATATCTTGTCAAAGATTCAGGAAAGATTCTAGATGTTGGTTGTGGCAGTGGTCGTGATGCCCGAGCCTTGTTTGATATGGGCTACGATGTCGTTGGTATTGATTTGTCAGACAATATGCTCAAGCTAGCCAAACTCAAAGCCCCGGCGGCCAAGTTTATTCGTATGGACTTCAGAGATCTTTTTCTTGAGAATGACTATTTTGATGGCTTCTGGGCCAATGCTACTCTTTTCTTGGTGGCTGAGACTGATTTGAAAAAAGCCACTCAAGAATTGTACCGCGTGACCAAAAAAGGTGGCGTTGGTTTTATTTCCTTCAAAGAAGGAGAAGGAGAAGTTAAAAAAGAAATTGATGGTCTAGCAAAAATTCAGTTACTCTATTCCTATTCAGAACTGCGAGAAATTATGAAAGAAGTTGGTTTCAAAGTTCTAATGACAGAAAGAAAGGAAGATCAGCGTAGAAAAGGAGTTTTTTGGCTTCGCTACTACTTGAGAAAAGTCTAGTCAGAATTAAGAGAAGGAATAATACTTTCAAAACATGTCAGCAAAAATTAAAGCTCTCAAAGCAATAGAAGTTCTTGATTCAAGAGGTAATCCGACACTCAAGGTTAAAGTTATTTTAGAAAATGGTAATTATGGTGTGGCCACGGTTCCTTCCGGGGCCTCAACCGGAGTGCTTGAAGCTGTTGAGCTTAGAGACAATGACGACAAGCGTTATCTGGGCAAAGGAGTTTCCAAGGCCGTTGACAACGTTAACGGTATTCTTAGTGCAGAACTGATTGGCTTTGATGCAGCTGATCAAAAGGCCCTAGATAACAAAATGATCGAGCAAGATGGGACAGAAAACAAGGGTAGCTTGGGGGCCAACGCTATTTTGGGAGTTTCTTTGGCAGCTGCCAAAGCTATGGCTTGGACCAAAGAAGTTCAGTTTTATGAATATATCAAAGAACTAGCTGGCAACAGTGATTACAAATTTCCTCGCCCCATGATGAATATTATTAACGGAGGTGAGCATGCTGATTCTGGTTTGGAATTCCAAGAATTCATGATCATGCCCAAAGAAATGGATATGGGCGAAATGATTCGAGTCGGGGCCGAAATATTTCACACCTTAAAGAAGGTTTTGGGAGACAGAGGAGAGTCAATTGGTGTTGGTGATGAAGGTGGCTTTGCCCCCAAGCTCAACAAAAACGATGAAGCCTTAGATGTTATTATGGAGGCTATAGAAAAGGCTGGTTACAATCCTGGTGACGAGGTGGAAATTGCTCTTGATGTTGCAGCGACTTCTTTCTACGACAAAGACAAAAAAGCCTATATTGTCAAAGACAAAGCTCTGTCATCAGATGAGATGCTAGCCTATTATGAAGAGCTAGTGTCCAAGTATCCAATTGTTTCCATTGAAGACCCGTTTGACGAAAACGATTGGGATGGTTTTATTAATATGACAGCCAAGCTGGGAGACAAAATTCAAATTGTGGGCGATGATCTTTTTGTTACCAATCCCAAGATTCTAAAACGGGGCATTGATGAAAAGGCAGCCAATGCTGTTCTGGTTAAGCTCAATCAAATTGGCAGTCTAACAGAGACTATAGAAACTATTAATATGGCCAAAAAAGCCGGTTTCAATAATATTGTCTCTCATCGTTCAGGCGAGACTTGTGACACAACTATTGCTGATCTTGCTTACGGAACGGCAGCCGGGCAAATTAAAACCGGCTCATTATCCCGATCCGAAAGAATTTCAAAGTACAACCGCTTGATAGAAATAGAGCAAGGCTTTTAAGTAAACGATTGAGCAAAAAACCACTTCTCCTCATAATTCTTGATGGTCTTGGAATTGCGCCACACTCTCCAGGCAATGCTGTCTCACTGGCCAAGACCCCGATCCTTGATAGTGTTTTTCAAAAGTATCCACATGCCACCTTGCAAGCCGCAGGGGAAGCGGTGGGTCTGCCTTGGCATAACATGGGAAGCTCTGAAGTGGGTCATATGAATATTGGATCTGGTCGAATTATGTATCAAGAGCTGCCCTTGATTAATAAAGATATCGAGAGTGGAAAATTCTTTGATAATAAAGCTTTCAAAAAAGTTGTAAAGCATATCAGGAAGAACAAGTCGGCTTTGCATCTAGTCGGAATTCTCACGCCGGCTGGAATTCATGCTCACACAAACCATTTGTTTGCTTTACTAGAATTGTGCCGAAGAGAGAAAATAAAGAAGGTTTATTTGCATCTTTTTTTGGATGGTCGTGATGCTCCTTCAAAATCAGGTCTTACGTACCTGAAAGAATTGCGTCAGGTCATGAAAGAAAAGGGCGTTGGCCAAATCGCGACACTTTCCGGTCGCTTCTATGCTATGGACAGAAATGATCGCTGGGACAGAACAGAAAAGACATACATGGCTATGGTTCTAGGAGAAGGACGCCGGGGCAGTGACGCTCTGAGAGCGGTGAGAAATTCTTATCAAAGGAAAGTTTTTGATGAGAAACTTGAACCAACGGTCATAACTAGAAATAAAAAGCCAGTCGCTCAAATTAAGTCTCAAGATGGCATTATATTTTTCAATTTTCGTTCCGATAGAGCCAAACAGCTAACCAAAGCCTTAGTACTTCCCGGATTTGATAAATTTCTGAGACCGTCTTTTCTGCGAGAAATAAGTATGGTGACCATGACGAAATACGATAATGGTTTACCAGTTGAGGTCGCTTTTGATCAGGAAGGAGTTAGAGGTTCTCTAGGCGAAACTATTTCCCAGAAGAAACTCAAACAATACAGGATAGCTGAGTCAGAAAAATATGCGCATGTATCAGTCTTCTTTAATTGTGGCCGAATAGATCCTTTTTTAAATGAAGAGAGAGATTTAATTCCTTCGCCTCATGTGTCAAGTTATGACAAGGCACCAGAAATGAGCGCCAAAAAAGTAAGCTCCAGCCTACTGGCCAAACTCAAGACCAATAGATCAGATTTTTACTGTCTTAACTTTGCTAATCCAGATATGTTGGGACACACCGGAATGATCAGGCCAACCATCAAAGCTATTGAGACCGTTGATTTATGTCTCAAAAAAATTATCCCCCAGTTTCTTGGGAAAGACGGACATGTTATTATAACCTCAGATCATGGTAACTCTGAAGTCATGATTGATCTTGAGACAGGTGAGGCTGATAGGGAACACACAGCTAACCCTGTGCCATTTTTCCTGGTCAGTAAGAAGTTTGAAATGAAAACGAGTTTTCCGCTAGATGCTTCTCGTATGTCAGCCCTAGCGCCTGTTGGAGTTCTAGCTGATATTGCCCCAACAATTCTTGATCTCATGGAAATAGAACAACCAGATGAAATGACGGGAATAAGTTTACTCAAGACTATATTATGAAAAGACCTTCTTTTGAAACTTTTGACTTTAATTTATAACACATGTACGACATCATCACTTTTGGCGGCGCCACACTGGACATCTTCATGAAAGATAAAGAGTTTGAAATTTCAGAAGTTACCAATGACCTGAAAAAATTGTGCCTGGCTTTTGGCGACAAAATTATTGTTGATGATGTTCACTTCACCAACGGTGGCGGGGGCATGAACACTGCCACCTCCTTTGCGCAGCTTGGTTTCAAAACCTCTTTTTTGGGTGCCATTGGCGATGACGAAATTGGTGATAGTATCAAGGCCAAGTTAAAGAAGAAAAACATATCGTCTGATCTTCTGCAAACTATCAAAGACGCCAAGAGTGGTTTGTCGGTGGCTATGCATGCTGGTGAGAGAGAACGCACTCTTCTTCTATTTAGAGGGGCCAATGATGATCTCAGGCCCGAGCAAGTACCCTGGGAAAAATTGTCTCAAACAAAATGGATTTATCTTTCCCATCTATCTGGCAAAAGTGACGCGAGCCTTTCCAGGCTCGCAGATTTTATTGAACAGAATGATATCAAACTAGCCTGGAATCCTGGCTCAACCCAACTAAAGAAAGGCCTGCCTCATCTTGAAAAACTTCTCAAGAAAACCACCATTCTCAATATCAACAAAGAAGAAGCCGAGCTTCTGTCAGGCATAACTGTGGCTAGAAATAAAAACCTTTCTCAAGATGAAATTGACGATATGACTCCTGTATTTGAAAAACTAGCTAAAGTCGGCCCCAAAATTATTGTGATAACAGATGGAAAAAAGGGAGCCGCTGTTTTTCA
>JAHIRA010000079.1 GCA_018818905.1 Patescibacteria group bacterium
CCTCAATCCCCTGAAGAATAGAGGCATGTTAATTCTTTCACAATATTCACACGAAATGGAGACAGTTTTTGTTAATGTCTTTCCAAGAGATTGTGGCTACTTTAAAGTTTATCTAGCCTCAGAAGTCTGCATTTAGGCTCCAGGCACAGCCTGGAGCCAGCAGAATTGATTTTGTAATTTATTTTTTTCTCTGTAAAAAAAATCGGCAACCAATTATAATTGGTTGCCGGGAGTCCAAAGTACAACATCGCGCAGCTGAACTGCTAATCCAACCGCCTATCCTTGGCCTCCAGAAAGAAGGCCCAAACAGAAGAATACACCTCCACACCTACATCGTCTTCGTGCAGCCTCAGGTCTGCCCCACAATTTAGGCAATATTTCTGCCCGGGGGTTAGGGTGCGACATGAAGCACAGTTTGTGAGCTCTGCAAACTTCTGCTCTGGAATCTCAAGTATAGAAACTCCTCCTAATTCTCCCTCACCGCATTCAATACAGTAGTTGCCAAGAGGAACATTGTGCTCACACAGTAGACACTTAACCATCTTGTGCTTGTTTTTTGAGCGCCCCCAGTAACTCAGACGCCCCCTCAACAGTAGCTATCATAGAAATTCTTCTAGTATCTTTCCGACCATTCCACCCGCGGAAGAAAAATGGTATTCTATAAAAAACAACGAAATTATCATGAAAATCCTTCTCTACTCCGAATCCCAAAACATCATGGCCAAAAGTGGAGTCGGCAAAGCCTTGTCTCATCAAAAACAAGCTCTCAAAAGTGCTGGGGTTGATTTTACGACTGACCCCAATGATGACTACGACCTAGCTCATATCAACACTATTGGTTTTGGCAGCGAGAAAATTCTCAAAAAAACTCAGACTCAAGGCAAGCCAGTAGTTTATCATGCCCACACAACTTTTGAAGACTTCCGAAATAGTTTTATTTTCTCAAACACCATCTCGCACTACATTCTACATCGACTAAAAAAACTCTACACCAAAGCTGACTTTCTAATCTTTCCATCAGAGCACACCAAAGCAACCATTGCCAAACACAACATCAACACTCCTGGGGCCGTCATCTCAAATGGGGTTAATACCAAAGAGTTCGTCAACCATCCAGAATTTTTTTTGAAGTTCAAGAAAGAATACAACATCAGCAAACCTGTTATTGTTTCTATTGGCTTACCTTTTATGAGAAAAGGTGTCTTTGATTTTTGTGAAGTGGCTAGCAAGCTGACTGACTTTGAATTCTTTTGGTTTGGGGCCAAGTGGTCTTCCCTACTCCCTTTCAGTGTCCGAAAACTTCTCAAGAATCCGCCCCCAAATGTTCACTTCCCAGGTTACGTCCCTTTTGAAATTCTCTTGGGAGCTATTTCTGGAGCTAATCTTTTCTTCTTTCCGACATATGAAGAAAATGAAGGTATTGTAGTTTTGGAGGCTTTGTCAGCCAAGTGTCCGGTGCTGATTCGAGACATTCCGGTATATGAGAAATGGATGCAAGATGGAGTGAATTGTTACAAGGGTAGAAATAATGAAGAGTTTGTTGAACTTATAAAAAAATCTATTACTGACCCCAAGAGAGAAGTGTTGGTCAAGAACGGGAGAGAAACAGCTCGGACCAGGGATTTGGAAATTGTTGGCCATAAACTGAAAAAGACTTACGAGAAGTTGCTAAAAGAGAAAGAACTTTACAAGTCCATGCAGAATTGAAGCATAATCAGTATGTTAATGGCTTGCCCGTTTCAACCTCAAGTTTCCCTAGCTCATTCACTTGATAGACAACGCTTCCATTGAGATCATTTCTCAAAAGCGTTGTTTTTTTGTTGGCAAATTTTTCCAACGTGACAAAATGTGGATGGTAAAATTTGTTATCTTGCCCAACCTGCATCACTGCATATTCTGGGTTTAGAAAATCTAGAAATTCTTCTGAGGTAGAAGACTTTGAACCATGATGGGCGACTTTTAGAACTGTTGGATTTTGGCAATCACTGAAATTATCTTTGTCCTGAAGTAGTATTTCTTCAACTTCTTTTTCAGCATCTCCTGTCAGCAAAAACGAATACTGCCCTATTTTGAGACAGCTAACTATCGAGGAATTATTCAGGTTATCTATCTCAAGATCTTGATAATTTTGAAAAGGAAAAAGGATCTCAAGTTCTCCATTGGCAAATTCGTAGCGTTGTCCTTTCTGAGCGAAGTCTCTCTTGATAGACTTTTCTTCCAAACTTCTGTTCCATTCTTGGCATAGCTTGGATTGACATTCAACTCCGGTTTCAACAACTTTGTCAACCTGGTACCGTTCAAGAACTTTGATCAAGCCCTGCATATGATCAGCATGTGGATGAGTCAGGACGACCAACTCTATTGTTCTGTCATAAAAAGGCAAATGCTTGGACAATTCTTCCACAACTCGACCACCAGGTCCACCATCAATTAGCAGATCGAAACTACCGCTTCTGTAGTAAATGGCATCGCCTTGTCCAACGTCCAGAAAGACGACTTTGGCCTGCTTTGCCTGATCTTCTTTGGGTAGTGAAAAATAAATCAAAAAGACAATAATCGCGACAAGAATCAGGACAAAGGGTAAATATTTGAGAACTTTATTTATGCTTTTTTTGGACATGTGACAAGTTTTGATCTTATAAATATACCAACCAGAACCACAACCCAGAGCAAACTCAGAATAATTGACAGCTTGTCTGAGAGTAAAACTGAGGCAAAGGCCGGTTTTGAGAGAAATTTTATTATGGCGATTTCGACATAGAGCAACAGATAGCATGGCCAGCTTAGCAGATCACCCAAAGCAGGAGAAAGATATGAGAAGACGACTGCCAGAAAACCAAACAACATAGCCGGAGCAACAAGGGGCAAAACCAGAACATTGACCAGAGGAGCTAAAACAGAAAAACGGCCAAAATTGAGAAGAACTATGGGCAAGGTGGCAATTTGTGAAGCTGTAGTTAGAGAAAATGATTCTCTGATATCAAAGACTTCAGGTAAAAATGTTGACTTGGTCAGAAAGAAGTCGGCCAAATAAACTATGCCCAAGGTCGAAAGATATGACAACTGAAATCCAACGTCATAGGTGACCACAAAAGGGTTAAGGAGAGCCATGATAACTGCAGACAGAAGAAGGACATTTTTGACGTCAGACAGTCGCCCCATAAGACCCGCTGACAAGACAATGGCGCCCATGATCCCCGCCCTTACCACTGAGGCATCGGCGCCAGCTAGAATAACAAAAGTGAGAATAGCGACCAAAATGAGCCAAAAATTTATTCGACGTGAAAACTTGCCGTTGAGAAAGTTGAGACAAAGACTACTGATGAGAGTGATGTTGTACCCGGAAATAGCGATGATATGAGTTGTGCCGGTTCGATTGAAAGCTTCCAGAACATCCTCCGGAATGCTTCGTCTCTCTCCAACAAGAAGTCCAGCCAAAAAAGAAGCTTCAGGTTCTGAGAAAAGAAAATTTATTCTGGCAGTAATTTCTTTTCTGAGAGCATAGATTTTTTCTAGAAAAAAGTTGCCTTGACCTGTCTTTGAGACTTTGACTTGGGCCTGATAGCTAACAGCCACGACTCCCTCCTTGAGAAGATAATCTTGATAATTGAAATCTTCAATAAAACCCGGTTCTTTGATTTTGCCCGACATGTTTATCTGATCTCCGTATTTTAGAACCGGGTATGGTTCCGTGGTCACGAGAATAAGATCAGAGCAGTCTTCTTCCTGACCTCTAAACGTAACGCTTTCTAATTTGAGTTTGAACTTTTGTTTCTCGTCTCCCTGTTGTACCAGGCTAGAGATAGTTCCCTTAGCCTCGACTTTTTCCTCAACATAGTCCTTGATCTTTGCGTTTTCAAAACTATGGTATTGCTTTTGAAATAGTAGACCAGCTATCATGAAGAAGGTCAGACAAAGCAGAACCAGAGATACTTTTTTTGTGTTGAATATCAGAAGAATCAGGGTCACAAGAACGCCAGTCACAAAAAGCCATAGCGTTGATTTTGAAAGACCAAAGGTAATATTTCCCAGCAAAAAGAAAAGTAGGAAGAAGAAAACAATTTGTGATTTGGTAGAAATTTTGAACATAAAAAAGCGGTTAGATCTCCGCTTTTTTGAGTGAGGGTATTATAGCAGATTGTTATTTGATGACGAAAGGCATTTCCGTAGGGACACCGCCTCTAGCGTGTCCTTTTCTGTATGGTCCCTCCCCCTGCTAAGGGGGAGGTTAGGAGGGGGTTTTGTTTTAAAGAAGCAAAAAAG
>JAHIRA010000080.1 GCA_018818905.1 Patescibacteria group bacterium
ATTTACTGTCACTCCAAATTCATGCAGTTCAAAAAGTGGCGGGATATCAAGGGTTCCACCTGCAAGATCAATTCTAGTTGGGGCTTTGGCTGTGATGGTCATATGGCTTTTAAAAAAGGGATCTTTACTTTTCCATTGGAAGCTAGGACTCGAAGACTATCTTCTTTTCTAACTTCTAGATCAACAACCAAACCACCGGCTTCTTCCAAGATTAGAAGAGCGGCGGCGGCATCATATACTTTGGTCGAACCAGAAAGATCAACATAAGCATCAAAGGAGCCTTTGGCCACTTGGCAGATTCCCCAAGCCCCAACGCGATGATGTTCTACTCCAGCAGATTTTTCTAGAAGCTCTGTCAGCTCATTGATACGCTCTTGGTAGAATTCTTCAAAGTTAGCAACTTGATCTTTGTATTTTTTTTCTGGAAATTCTACGTACAACATAGATTCAGAAAGTTTGCCTTGATTGGAAACAGAGATTCTTTTTTGATTCCAGTAGGCGCCATCACCCAAAGAAGCGTAGAAAAGATCTTCAGTCATAGGATTGTAAACAACGCCAATAAGAGTTTGACCATCTTTCTGAAGGGCAATGTTGACCGTTAGGAGTGGAATTTGTTTGAGATAATGAGTCGTTCCATCAATGGGGTCAATGATCCACTGGTGCTCATTCCCCTCTGCTTTACCTGATTCTTCGCCAAAAATACCATGTTCTTGAAAACTTTTTTTGATGATATCAATAATCAGATCTTCGGCTTGTGTATCAATTTCTGACACAAAATCAGAAGAGAAATCTTTGACCGCAAATCTATTTTTGACTAGGTAGTTGTCTCTGAGAAGTTTTCCAGCTTGGAGAGCAGCTTCAATGGCAACATCTATCCCATGAGCTAGTTTTGATTTCTGATTTGTACTTATGACTTTTGCCATTTGGTTTTTGTTTACTCAACGGTAACACTTTTTGCTAAATTTCTCGGCTTGTCTACGTCACACTGCCTCAAAACAGCCATATGATAAGCAAAAAGTTGAAGTGGGACAACTGTTAGTAAAGGTTCCAGAGGCTCAATAGTCTTGGGAATCTCAATAAGGTCGTTGACCATTTTGGCCAAAGATTTGTCACCATTATTGCCAACAGCAATAATCTTTCCTTTTCTGGCTTTAACTTCTTGGATATTGCTGATAGTTTTTTCGTAGACGGAGTCTTTGGGAGCCAGAAAAAGACTAGGAAAATCTGGCTCAATCAGAGCCAGAGGTCCATGCTTCATCTCACCGCAGGCATAAGCCTCAGCATGAACGTAAGAAATTTCTTTGAGTTTAAGAGCACCCTCGAGAGCAATAGGGTAACCAAACTTTCTGCCCAGATATAGAAAACCTTTGACATCTTTGTATTTTTTGACTACCGCCTTGATCTTTGCGCTTTGTTCCAAAATGGCTTCAATTTTATTTGGGATCTCAAGTAGAGCTTTGATGATTTCTTGGCCTTGCTTGAGGGTCATGTCTTTATGACGTCCAAGTTTGACGGCCAGTAATACCAAAACGGTGATCTGAGCCATAAAAGCCTTGGTTGAGGCCACGCCAATTTCTGGACCAGCGTGAATAAACACTCCGCCATCAGTTTCTCTGGCAATGGTTGAGCCAACAACGTTGCTAACACCCAGGACCTTATGCCCTTTGCGTTTTATTTCTTGCATAACCGCCAACGTATCTGCCGTTTCTCCAGACTGGCTGATCACAAAAACCAAGGTGTCCTTTTCTATGATCATTCTCTTGTATCGATATTCAGAAGCAAACTCAACGTCAACTGAAATACCAGCCAATTCTTCAATGAGGTATTTACCAACCATAGCCGCGTAGTAAGCAGTCCCACAAGCCAGAAACAAAACGCGTTTTGTTTTTTGTAGTTCTTTGTCTGAATAATTTAGCCCGCCAAGATGAGCCAATCCTTCTTCAGGAATGACACGGCCAGCAATAGCATTTTTGATAACTTGTGGTTGTTCAAATATTTCCTTGAGCATAAAATGATCAAAGCCTTTCTTTTTGACCATCTCAGAATCCCATTCAACCTTCTCAAGCTTGCGCTGTTTTTCGGTTCTGTCAGAAATAGAGCGCACAATGAAGTCGTCTTGAGTGATTTTGATAATTTCTCCATCTCGAGGGTAAACCACTCTTCTGGTATACGGAAGAAGAGCCGAAACATCTGAGGCAATGAAGTGCTCTTTGTCACCAACCCCAATAACAAGCGGACTACCATTTTTGGCCGCGACAATTTCGCCTGGATTGCTTTCGTTCATAATCGCGACGCCGTATGTCCCTTCAACTTGCTTAAGAGCACAACGAACAGATTCCAGAAGACTCAACTTGCCGTTCTGACAATCTTCTATGAGATGTGCAAGCACTTCAGTGTCTGTTTCTGTTTTGAATTTATGCCCTTTTTTGAGAAGTTTTTCTTTGAGTTCTTGATAGTTCTCTATAATGCCATTATGAACAATCATCAGTTTTTTCTGGCAATCAAAATGAGGGTGAGCATTTAGGTCAGAAGGCTCCCCATGCGTAGCCCAGCGGGTATGCGCTATACCAGATTTACCCTCTGGATAATCGACAGAAATCTTGTCTTCTAGGGCCTGAATGCGACCTTTTTTCTTCTGGCAGACAAGTTTCTTTTTGTCCATAACGGCGATCCCAGCACTGTCATAACCCCTGTATTCAAGCCTTTTGAGACCATCTATGAGAATAGGGGTGGCCTCTTTTTGGCCTACATAAGCTATAATTCCACACATATAGTAGAAAAATGAGTTTAAAAATACTAAAGACTCTCTGATCTAATTATCGCCGAAATAGAGTCGAAAGTCAATCGAAATTTCAGGTTGACAGATATAGTTATGTGTTGGATCATCACAGATCTTCGCTTCTTTACATTTCTCTTTCATTTACAAACAATCATCTATCCGCTAAACTTTAATCGTAAACCAAGGCACCTTAAATCAAAAGGGAGGACTTCATGAAAAAACCTTGCTATTTTCTGCCTCTTCTTATCTTGGCTCTCATTTCCAATTCGCTGGCTATATGGCTTTCTTTTAAGTCAGAAATTGAAATTCTAATTATCCTTTTTTCCACCGGAACTGCGCTCGTTTATCTGACCATTATCGTCCTTTTCTTGAGGCAAAGAATGGAATTAGACTATCAAAAGAAGAAGAATTATATTTATCTGACTCTGGGACTTATCAGTAGCGTGGGATGGTTTATTACTCATCAACATACCAAGGCCGATAAAATAGCTAGTAAAGAACTCAAGTCGATAAATATGCTTGTAGCTCTCAGAGATCAAGCTATAGAGCTAAATAGAAAACTTGAACAAACTCCAAAAAAAGTAACCCTAAAGAAAGCTCAAGAGATGCTTTGGTCAACATTTTCTTACATTGATTTTAACCTTGAATTTGAACATCTTCAGGATAGGCTAAGAGGTAAATAACTTCCTGTTTCCTATGCCTGACAACATGACCCTTTGTGACCAAGTTCAACCAAAAACTTGGTCTTTATTTACAAAATTTTTTTAGATTTGCCTTCCATTTTATTATCTGCTAGAGTGACTTCAAAAGCGGAGATTATTTTTGATAACCGCTAAATGCGAAATGCATGGAAAAACAAAGAACAGTTGAAGATCTCTTTGAGTTTCTTCAAGAGAACATGGCTACAAAAGAAGAGATTAAAACATTGGCAACGAAGAAAGAGATTGAGAAGCTAGCGACTAGGGAA
>JAHIRA010000081.1 GCA_018818905.1 Patescibacteria group bacterium
CAAGAAATGGACCAAGCACAAAAAATTGTCACCCTGGGTCATGCCGCCAGAGATCAGAAACAAATCAAAGTCAGGCAGCCACTTGCCAAGGTCATGGCCTACAATGCTGAGGTTGAAACTCCGGAACTTTTTGAAATCATCAAGGACGAACTCAATGTCAAAGAAGTTGAAATAATTGGCGAAATGGACGAAGTTGTCGAAGAAAAAGTCAAACTAAATTTCAAAGTAGCGGGAAAAAAATATGGTTCAGAAGTCAAGAAGCTTCATCAGGCTATCATAGAGGACAAGTTTGAACTTCTAGAAAATGGCAACCTCAAGGTAGGAGAGACGGAACTTCTGCTAGGCGAATTTGAACGAGTTTATGAATCCAAAGATGATAGATACGTCGTCACTGCCGAGAAAAATCTGGTTGTTATTCTTGACATAAATATTACAGATGATCTACGTAATGAAGGCTTTGCTCGGGAGGTTGTTAGACATATTCAGGAGATGAGAAAGGCGGCTGATTACAAAGTCGATGATCGGATAGAAGTCTTTTTTACAGGACCGGCCGAGGTTGAAAAAGTTCTAAAGAAGTTTGCCGATTATATCAAAAACGAAACGCTCATAATTGCTGATATTACCAAAGAAAAGGTCATCGATACCGATCAAGACAACGATCTCAAGATTGACGATCACGAATTTTGGTTAGGTATCAAAAAAGCTTAGATGAGATAATGTATTCTCTTTTTGTTGTTTTGTTGGCTCCAACCTCCCGGTTGGAGCCTTTTGAAATACTTAGTTATCACCCTGCTGGCTTCAGCCCCCCCCTCTTCTTGCTGGCTCCATGGCTGTGCCTGGAGCCTAGATGCAATTACGGAAAGACCTTAAAGATTGCGGGGTCTGCAACATGGCTCCAGCCAGAAGGCCTGGAGCCAGCAAAGGGAAGTCAATTGTTTTCAAAAGACCACAAAAAAAAACGACCCCCAAGACATTTCTGTCTGGGAGCCTGTGGCCATAGTTGTATTGTCAGGAGGCATTAACCTCCTTGTTTTCGGGAGCTGAGGTGTTATTTTTCCCATTCTCTTCCGGTTGGTCTGGGAAAACCAACTCTCGCTCGGTAATTTCTATCCCGAGTGCCGCAAGGATCTTTCGCTTGGTCGCGTGTTGGCACGGATAACCTTGCTCGATCCTGTTCACTGTTAGGACAGAAATACCAGCTTTTCGAGCCAGCTCTGCCTTTGACAACATTCGTTCACCCCTGATTTTTTTCAGGTTGTTTTTTTTCATTTTCATTTTGCCTTCCCTTCCTCAGAGTTAGACTCTCCCTATGAGAGTCAGTAAAAAGTGCTATAATCAACTTATATTGATAATGTGAATTTATGGCTTTCTACAGAACAACCGGCATCATTCTTCGCAAAATCAACTTACAGGACCACCACAAAATCGCCACAATTTTAACTCGAGAGCGTGGAAAAGTCAAGGGAGTTTGTCGCGGAGTGCGTAAAATCAAGAGTAAACTGGCTCCGCATCTGGAAGTGGGGGTGCTTTCTGAACTAATATTGGTTGAAGGCAAAAAGGATCTGGATACGATCACGGCGGCAAAATCTGTTGAGGTATTCAAAAATATAAGAGCTGACCTCAAAAAGGCTTCTTTCCTTTACTATTTGTGTGAAATTGTAGACTTACTGACCCCGGATCAGCATCAAGATGAAGCTGTTTTCAACCTCATGGTCGAAGCCTTGACCCATCTCAATAAAGCTGACAAAAAAGACAAAGAACTATCTTTGCTTTTGTCCTTCAAACTCAAACTTTTGAACTTAATGGGCTATCTGCCAGAATTTTATGTCTGTCTTTCCTGTGGCCAAGCCGTGACCGAAAAAGAGCATCGCTTTTCGTATTCTCGGGGAGGTTTGGTGTGTCTAAATTGTCCGAAAGAAAGCCAAGAAGTGCTTCTTAACTCCAGCGAAGTCAAAATCATGCGCTTTTTTAGCCGTGATTCTTTTGATCAAATTAACGCTCTCAATCTAGCAAGCTATAATCTCGAAAGAATTAAAACAAGTCTAGATTATTATTTCCAATACCTCTTCTCAAAAAAGATAAAATCAACTGGTTTCTTGCAGGACACAAATCCAAAAACCCAGTCCTTGAAAGGTTAGTATTTAAAATTTGTTAAAAGATGATTTTTTTGGTATAATACTTCTAATGCGAAACGCATTCTCTTTTTAATACACGAAAACAAAATAGATAATGATAAAAACAAATTGGAGTGCAAAGGTGGGACTCAAGGTTATTACTTTTTTGACCGTTTTTTTGATAGGTAGTTTTTTCTTATCTACCGAACTAGCTAAGGCGGATTATTCCTGGACTCAAATCAACACCGATGGCTTTGGAGATAGTAGCAATGCTGAATCAAAGGCGGTAGCTCAATATGACGGCAATCTTTATATTGGAACCAAAAATACTAACACTGGTGGTGAAGTATGGGTTTATGATGGTAGTACTTGGACCCAGTCAGGAACAGATGGTTTTGGTGATGCTGGCAATACTGGTATCTATTCTTTGGTTTCCGATGATACTTACTTATATGCTGGTACCTGGAGATTCTCTGATGAAAACGGTGAAGTGTGGCGCTTTGATGGATCTACTTGGACACAAATTAATGTTGATGGCTTTGGGGGAACTAATAGTTCCATTAATGCCTTAGCTGTTTATGACAGCAAACTCTACGCGGGTACTGGTAATTGGGCCACCGGATGCGAAGTGTGGCGCTATGATGGACCTACAACCTCAGATTGGACAAAGGTTGGCGATGCTGGTTTTGGTGACTCTAACAATAGCGAAGCCCTTTCCATGGGAGTCTATAATAGTAATTTGTATGTCGGAACATATAATTTCGATGGGGGGCAGGTTTGGTCTTACGATGGGGCTAGCTGGACAGATACAACTCTTGGAAATGCTGGTTTTGGCAATGCTAATAATTCACAAGTAACCAGTTTGGTTGTTTTTGATGATGGAATATTAGAAAAGATTTTCGCAGGAACATCCAATGGGACTGACGGAGCTGAAATATGGACATATGATGAAGCCAGTTGGACGGCAAGTAATACACCAGGTTTTTATGGCGATAATTATAACGATAGCATTCCTTCGATGCTATCGTACGGAACATCACTTTTTGCCGGAACCAACAACTGGACTACCGGGGCTCAAGTTTGGGAGACAACTGATGGTTTGGCTTGGAATAGAATAGATCCCTACGATTCCCTTGATCCGGAAGCGCCTGAGGGAGCTGGTTTTGGCACCGGAACAGCCAATGTTGGTGTCGGAGCTCTTTCTTATTACAATAGTTATGTTAACGCAGCTACTATTGGGCAAGATGGGGCCTCGGCCACAACGGTTTGGGCCGGGGGAGAAGATGCTGATCCACCAATCTTTGCCAATAAAAACCCAGCCGATGGGGAAACAGATGTTTTTAATGAAGCTATAGTTTATTATGAAATCCAAAGCACTACCCAGGTAGATTTGGGGACAATTGAGACCGTCATAGCCGGGGCAACAGCCGTTAGCAGTGGAGGCTGCCAGGCAGGGTTTTCTTGTATTTTCACTCCCAACGGCACTGGTTATGATGTCTATATTAGTAAAAGCACCCCCTACTCCTATGAAGAAGTAGTGGTTGTCGAAGCTTCAGCCAGTAATGGCGTATCTGGTAGTGATACTTGGGGGTTTATTATCGGGGATGAACCTGTTACCCCGACTTTCTCAGCTCAGTTTCCAGCCGATGGAGCAACAGGTGTGGCCAGAAACGCAAACGTTACCTTTGAAGCTGATGCGCCAACCTCAGGTATCAATCTAAATACTCTGCAAGTCTCCATTGCTAGCTCCAATGCTGTTGTTGACGGTTCATGCCAAAGTGGTTACAGCTGTACTTTTACTGAAGATGGATCGCTTGGTTATGACGTGACTGTTAATCCTGAGACTGATTTTTCATACGGAGCCAGCGTTGCCGTACAAGCCACCGTGGAAAGTAATGATGCTGTCTCGACCACTTCTAATTGGTCTTTTACTGTGATGCAAGACGCTTCCAGCGATTCAGCTACCATTAACCCGCCCTCAAAAACATCAGAAGATTCTATCCAAGTCACTATTACCCCCGATGATGGCGACTCAAGTGATATCGATGAAATTAGATACACTAGCGATGGCACGAATCCAGGCCAAAGTTCCACTCTTTATTCTGGCCCATTCAGTATTAGCCAAAAAGGAACCACTACTATCAAGTGGGTAGCTTACAATTCTGTTGGTGAAGCTCTAAGTTCCGGTCAAGAAAACTATTATCTCCCCAATACCGGCATTGTTCCAAACTGCCATTACCCTGATACAAAGCAATGCTATGGTCCGCAAGATTTTAGCTTTACCACCGCTGAATCTGACGAAGTTATTCTCTACACCACAGACAATGATAGTCCACTATCGTTCTCCATGACCGAGGCTCAAAAAGATGGCGATGGTCTCTCTAAGGATTTTCTGGCCAAAGCCCAGACACTGACTGATCCCAAGGAACTAAATATTGGAGAGAACACCAAAATAAGGTTTGCGTCCAGAAATAGATACGGACAACTTTCAGCAGTTTACTATAAGGATGTGATTCTCAACTTCCCTCATATTCTCACCGTTCCGGACCCTGGTTTTAATTCACACATATTGGGCTTCAGATACGATGGCAAAAGAATTGTGACTCCCAATTTTATTTTTGGACCGGCTGGCAAGCAAGGTCTTTCTATGACAGCCGGGGACTTGACGGGTGATGGTCGAGATGAAATTGTAGTTTCTCCTGGAGCTGGTAAATCTTCCGATCTCTATGTTTTTCGTTATGAACCGGCCGGCGGTGAGGCTCCCGAGAAATATGAATTTGAATTCTTGGCCGTGGCCAAAAATGTTTACCAAGACGATAGTCTTAGAACAGGCCTCAATTTAGCAGTCGCCGATATCAATGGTGACGACAAGGGCGAGATAATTACAGTTCCTAAAGAAGGTGGCAAAAGTCACGTTTTGGCTTTTAAATACCAAGAAGAAACACTCGATACTGGTACGGTCAGAAAAAGTATTAGACAAACTACCGATGCAAATTTCTATGCCTTTGGTGGAAGTAATGACACCGCGAATGATTACGTCGGTGGAACAGAAGTCACTGCAGCTGACATGGACAATAATGGTAAAGCTGAAATCATAACCGCTTCCAATACCGGTCAAATCCGGATATTCGACAAGAAGGGGCAACAAAAATTCACGACAGGCTTTCATCCTTACGGCAAGAGCGCTCGGCTACCAGTCTTTATCAAGGCAACAAGTATCAATGAAGGCAGTGTTCCAGAGATTGTTGCTGTTCCCAAAAAAGGTACCCCTCACATTCTTTTTCTTGATAAATATGGTCAGAAAATATTGACTCCTAACTTTGTTCCCAGGAAAAACAATGGTCAAGAAAACAGAATGACTCTTTCTGATGTAGATTTTGACAGCAAGCCAGAAGTAGTTCTCCAAACTTTTGGTCTTGATAAGAAGCCATATCTCAAGGTCTACGATCCAGAAAGCAATGAAACCAAGAACATTGGCATGAAACCAAATTATCCCGGATATACCGGTAGTTTAACTATCACCTCTGGGATCTGGTCGGGAAGTGCAAACTAGCACTATTTGATAAAAGAACCTTTTTCTGTTATAATTTTAGCCATACAAGTTAATAAATTTTCAAATGAAAAAAGGACTCATTGCCTGTGGGGTGATTGCGGCTGTTCTTATAGTTCTCGTTGCCGCCATAGCCATTTATCTGATTGGTACATACAATTCTTTGGTCAAAGCCAGCGAGAATGTTGATAACAAATGGGCCCAGGTAGAAAACCAATATCAGCGTCGCGCCGATCTGATTCCCAATCTGGTGGAAACGGTCAAAGGTATTACCAAACAAGAGCAAGAAGTATTTATAGAGGTTACCAAACTCAGATCTCAATGGGGGGAAGCCAAAGCTTCCGGGGATAGAAATGCTGAGATAGATGCTGCCAATGGTATGGATGGAGCTATTTCAAGACTTCTTCTGGTAGCAGAAAACTACCCCGAGCTTAAATCAAACGAGAATTTCTTGCAGCTTCAAGCCCAGCTTGAGGGCACAGAAAATCGAGTTGCTGTCGAACGCAAAAGGTATAACGACGAGGTCACGATTTATAACAAAAAAATAAAAGTTTTCCCAACCAAGTTTATAGCAGATATGTTTGGCTTTGATGCGTCAGAATATTTTGAGGCAGAGGCCGGAGCCGAGAATGCACCAGACGTCAAATTTTAGCCTGATTTCATGAGTAACAAAATTGCCAAGATAGGGGTTGTGTTTACGGTATTATTTTTCGGTTTGATACTATCTCCTTTTGCTCTGGCTGATCTCAATCTACCAGAAAGACCGGAAGGCTATGTCACTGATCAGGCCCAAATTCTTAACAATCAAGCAGAATTAGAAGAAACACTGGCCAACTTTGAAGAAGAAAGCAGCAACGAAATTGCCGTTGTCACTATTCCTTCTCTTGAGGGCAATTCTATTGATGATTATGCCGTGAGTCTCTTCCAGAAATGGGGAATTGGCAAGAAAGGGCAAGACAATGGCATTCTTCTCTTAATCTCAAGAGACGACAGGGAGCTAAAGATAGAAACCGGCTACGGTTTAGAGGGCGCTCTTCCAGATGTGACCGCTGACTCTATTATCAGAAATGAAATCACTCCATTCTTTAAAGAGGGTGACTATAGCACCGGAACCACAAAAGGAGTTGAGGCCATTGTTCAAGCCACACGGGGAGAGTACGAAGCTACAATCACCACAGAAGACGATAGTGCGCTAGGAGGGTTGATTGGTGTTGGCGTCTTTGGCATTGTTGTGGTCATTATGATTATTATTACTATCAGAGGCAGAGGTAAGTACAAAGACCAAGGTGGCTCAGGTTCATCTTCTGGTGGTAGCGGAGATAGTAGCTGGACCTCAAGTAGTGGCGGATGGTCTTCTGGTAGCGGAGGTTCCTCGTCTAGTTTTGGTGGTTTTGGTGGCGGTTCTTCTGGAGGTGGGGGAGCAAGCGGACGCTGGTAAGAGCAATATTTTCAGATTATTATATTTTTTCTAACATATGGCAAAAAAACCAACAACAAAAAAAGCGACCAAAACAAAAAAGACTCCAGTCAGAAGCAAAGTCGCTAAACCCAAGAAAGACAAGGTTGCTCCTCTGGAGGACGAATCAGTAGCTATTCCTATTCATACGGTTCCACTTAGTGAATCAAGCGCTGAAGAAGCTGAACCGGAAACCGAAGAGCCATCTTTGGCCGAAGCTGCCGAGGTGCCTGAGGCACAAGAAGAAGCTGCTCCCCCAAAACAAGTCAAGAAAGTTGAGGGTGTTAGCAAAGACAAAAACCATGCCTTAGAACCAGAGGCGGTAGAGGGCGTGCAGGCAACTTTACCCAAGAAAAAAGAAAAGCCAGCCAAAGAAAAAAAACCCAAGAAAAAAAGACGAGTTTTGACTATTATTCTGATTGTCATTCTTATTCTTTCCGCTCTGGGGGTGGGAGCTTATTATTTCTTCTTTGGTCAAACCCCTTTCACGGGTGATAAAACTAACTTCATTATGGAAGGACCGGATAGTGTTGTGAGTGGCAAAGAGGTAGAATACAGAATAGTTTTTGAAAATCAAGAAAAAGTTGACTTCGAAGATGTTGAAATAGATGTTGTTTATCCAGATGGCTTCACTATCGTGAAGGCCGTTCCCAAATCAACCAACTTCAATGAAACCAAATGGGGTCCAAGGGGATTATCGAAGGGTGAAAAAATAGAAGTTATTATTACCGGCAAATTAGTCGGTAATGCAGATGACACAAAGAAAATCTCGGCCAAACTTTCCTACAAGCCCCAAAATGTCAGTTCTGGTTTTAGTGAAGAAAAAGATGTAGAAACAAAAATTGAAGCTCTCGATACTGAGCTCGATATTAGCATGCCAGAATCAATCACCTCCGGAAGCGAATTTACCATGGACATCACCGTCAAGAACACGGCTGACTTTGACCTGGAAGATCTGCGAGTTAGGTTTGATTATCCTTCGGCTTTTGAATATAAGTCCTCCAAGCCTCGTCCGGATTTTGGCTTTGATGTTTTTGATATCAGTAAATTGGAAAAGAACGACGAAGAAGTTATCAAGATCAAAGGGGTTATTACTGGTGAAGCCAAAGACAAAAAACAAATTAAGGCTGTCTTGGGTTTTGTGGATGACAAAAACGATTTCTACCCTCAGCTTGAAAAGGAAGTTGACATAGAGATCGCCAAAGTTCTGGCCGAAATAGATACCAAAGTTTATGATAAAGAAGAAAACGCTATGGGTACCGGAGAAACTTTGGAGTACAAGGTTCATTACAAAAATTCTGGAACTGAGGCCTTCCAGGACGTAACTATAGAAACAGAAATTGACAGCAAATTTCTCAAACCTGATTCTTTTGAGGTTGACAGAGGTAAGGTAGAAAACGGAACTGTTGTCTGGAACAAAGATACGGTCTCAGAATTAGAAAAAGTTAACCCTGGTGATGAAGGAGATCTAAGTTTCAAAGTTAAGATGACAGATAATATTGTGGTTCAAAAATCGGAAGATAAGAATTTTTCCATTAAGGCCAGATCATTTTTCAAGGCCAAAGGCACAGAAGGCAACCCTAATAGTCCAGTCCAGGTAGAAAGTAAGAACGCGATCACCAAAATAAATTCTCAAGTGACGGTCAATACAGAGGGTCACTATTATGATTTCGAAGGTCGCAAGGTTGGTAGCGGACCACTTCCTCCAGCGGTGGGTAAAAAAACAACTTACAGAGTTTACTTGCTACTCTCCAACAAAAATAACGAAGTCAATGAAGCTGTAGTTGAGATTGAGGTTCCAGAAGGGGTGAGCCTCACGGGCAGCAAGTCAACCAATGTCGGAACCATCACCTTGGAGAGTGACAAAGCCGTGTGGAGTATCGGGAAAATTCCGGCCGGTACCGGTCAATTCTCAGAAACTCTTGAGGCCTATTTTGAAGTCAGCCTGGTTCCAGATCTTGAACAGGTTGGTCAAGCAGTTAACTTAACCAAAAGTTCTATCTTTAAGGGGCTTGACGCTTATACCGAGGAAGACCTGCGGGTAGAAATGCCAGCCATTACCACAGACCTAATTGAAGATCCTTTTTCTCAGGGTAAAGGGGTAGTAGTAGAAAAAGAATTAGAGTTTGAAAGTAGCTCGGTAGATGATAGTAGCTTTGATAGTCTAGACGAGCCCAGTAGCTTGGATACAGAGACAGAAAGTACACAAGAGGAAGGGGTGCCGATTCGCTAGACTATGATACTAATATAAATTAAGAGAAGTAGCTCGTCGATTTGGAGAGCTACTTTTTCTTATCAGCAAGATATTTTTTGTGTTTTTGCTTAGAGAAAAATGTTATAATGAAGTCACTAGTAACTTATACTTGACAAAAAGGGGAGAAAAGACGAGTATTTAGAGCATGTCATTCAAGTTAGACCAAAAATCAATATTTCGCCAAGGAGTTCTATTAACCAGACGCGGCCACATTAGAACGCCTTTTTTTATGCCCATTGCCACCAAAGGCGCTATTAAGGGGGCCGTTTCTTCTCAAGATTTAGAGGCTCTGGATCCTCAAATTGCTCTGGCCAATACTTATCATCTCTTGCTACAGCCAGGTCTTGAAGCTATGAAGAAGCTTGGTGGTCTTCACAAGCTCATGAACTTCTCATTACCCATTCTGACAGACAGCGGTGGCTACCAGGTTTTTAGCCTCTCAAAAATCAGAAAGATTACAGAAAAGGGAGTGACTTTTTCTTCTCATATTGATGGCCAAGAAATTTTCTTGTCACCAGAAAAATCCATTGAGATGCAACTGGCTATTGGGTCCGATATTATTATGGTGCTTGACGAATGTACTCCTTACCCCTGTTCATACAAATATGCCAAGGAATCATTGGAGCTGACCACTCGCTGGGCCAAGAGATGTAAAGAATACTTTGCTAAAAAAACCAAACATCTTCCCAAAAAGAAACGCCCCTTACTATTTGGTATTGTTCAAGGGTCTGTTTACAAAGATCTCAGAGAACAAAGTGCCACCGAGTTGGTTGACCTTGATTTTGACGGCTATGCTATTGGGGGTCTCGCTGTTGGTGAGCCACAAGCCAAAATGCTAGAAATTCTTGAAGCTACGATTCCGTTTTTACCGAAAGATAAGCCTAGATATTTAATGGGAGTGGGGAAGCCAGAAGATATTTTTGCGGCGGTTAAGAGAGGAGTAGATATGTTTGATTGCGTTATTCCAACCAGAAATGCTAGGCATGGTAGTATTTTTGCCAATCTACAAATTCTCATGACAAAGGTTAAATACGACACTCTCCTTATCAAGAAAGACAAATTCAAAACAGATCAGAAGCCTTTAGATCCGAAGTGCACATGCCTAACCTGTCAGCATTACTCTCGGGCCTATCTCAGGCACTTATATCGAGTTAATGAGATGCTTTATGCTAGACTAGCGACAGTACATAATTTGTCATTTTATTTGGAGTTCTTGAAACAATTGAGAGAAGAGAAAGAATAAAAAAATCCGGTCACTCGACCGGAGGTGAAGAAGCCAGAAAAGAAGGACTACTGATCCTTCTTATCCTCGCATGTTGAACAGGTTTTATGTCCCAGCTCAAGCTCATTGGGCTCATCTCCTTCGCAGCTGGCACAGAAACCGGCGTCTCGGTAGAGAGCACCACGAACAAGCATCCCCATGTATTCAAAAAGACGGTCACCGCAGTAAATCATGCCCTTGGTGATTGTTGCTGAAAGTTGAATAGCAACAGCTTCAGGTGGCGCGGTTTCGTTCTTCAAAATACCAAGAAGGGTTTCAGTGTACTTGATCAGGTCTTGTCGGGCCTGCTCTTTAAATGGCATGTGTTTGCTCCTCTGTGGAAAGGGAAAATAAAAAATCCTCCTAGAAAAAACGATCTCCCTAATTCTACAAAATTCTCATAGAAAGGACAAGGGGTTCTGCTATAATAAGATTAATGATCAAATACGAAATCATAGGCCACAACGCTGACCTCAAAATAAAATCCTTCGGAAGAACCAAAGTTGGTCTTTTTGTGCATTCTGCCGAGGGCATGATGGAGGTAATTTATGGAACAGGGGCAGCCATATTGCCCAAGGGAGGAGCCAAGGAAAAAGAAATAGTTTCAGAAGGTCCTGATAGAGAAGCTTTGCTTATCAATTGGCTTTCGGACATTTTGGCCTTTTCTGATACTGAGGATTCGTACTGTTTTGATTTTGAGATACTTCTGCTAACCGATAAAAAAATAAAAACAAAAATGAAATATTTGTCGGCCAAGGCGGTAGAAGATATCAAGGGGGTGACGCAGCATAAGACAAAAATTGAGGAAATTGATGAAGGTCTTGAGGTGACGGTATTATATGATATTTGATTCAAGTTCTCAGGTGCGATTCTGGTCCCTCCCCTTGGCAGGGGAGGGGACGAGAGATTGAGCTTCTGTTCAATCTTGAAATTATTACTACTGTGCCCTTCTGATTCTTTACATTTCTAACATAAACAAAAACAATGGCTATAGAAAGAATGTCTCCAGTTAACCCAGATGAAATAGGTCCAGAGGAAAATCTATCTGAAAAAGAAAAAGCAAAAAGAGCACAGCACAGAGAGAGTCTGGCTGAGGCAAGGCGAGAGCAGGGAAAAGAGAGCGCTTCACAAACAATTCTAAAATGGTGGAGAGGAGACGCCCATTCTCATTCTCAGGAAAGCACTCGGGAGGGATTTGGCTATGTAGAGGGCATATATGATGAGCAAGAAATGCTGGAATACTACAAAGGTCTGGGCATGGAATTTGTCTGTTTTGCCGAGCATGCTTCAAAGCCAGGTAGCCCCAAAAGGCTAACACCGGAAAGTGAAATTTCGAAATCGCTACTAGCTCAGGCTGAAAGGATCACAAAATTGAACCAGGAGCGAGGCGGGGACATTGCTGCTCTCTCTGGAGTTGAGGCCAATATTTTTTTTGACGGCGAAGAGCTAATTATTGATGTGCCCGATGAAGTACTATCAAAACTTGACTTAGTTATTGCCTCAAGGCATGTTGTGGCAGATAGTATGGATCGTCACATGAGTATTGAAAAAGATCCACAGTCAATAAAGGAAACGCTTCTGATGGCTGCAAAAAATCCTCGGGTAGATGTTATTGGGCATCCAGATAGGTATACAAGGAAGGATAAAGAGAAGTCTCCCGAGTACTGGCAAGAATATTGGGGCATTTGGCCTGAGATTCTGTCAGAAATGGCAAAACAGAACAAAGCCTTTGAAATAAACTTAAACAATCAGCCTTCAAAGAAACTTGTCAAAATGGCGGCTGAGGCAGGAGTGAAGTTTTTTATCAATTACGACGCTCATGACTTCAATCAGTACAAGAAAGAAAAAACGATCTTATCAGAGGAAGCTGAACTTGCCAAGAAGAAATGGGCCAAAGGTGAGCCTACGGCAGAAGATCTTGCGAAATTACAGGAATACAAAACAGATCGATTGTCATCAGGGCCAGGGGTAAAGGCGATGGTGAGATTGTATCGTTGGATAAAGAGGCTCGAATCCTTTGGAGTGACCTCTGATAAAGTAGTTAATTCTTCCAGGGAAAATGTTTTGGAATTCTTGGGAGACAAGGGCAAGAATAATGAAAACTTAGATTATTTGAGAAGCTTGGAAAACAAATAAAGACTTATGGCTCTGGCTCACTTTTTTCTAAGAAGAATGTGGGAGGCAAGGAGATACGGTTACGAAGTCAAAAAGAATGTGAAGCATTTCTAGAGGACTTTCAAAAGTAAACGATTGAAATAGCAAAAGTCCGACTACATGAGCCAGATTTTTATTATTTAAAAAAAACCACTTCACCCGCCCTATTAGGGCCTGTCAAATCATTTAGAAATGTTACTGAAACCGTTTCAGTTTTCTTTAAATAATGGAATTACCGTTTGTCAAAAACAAAAAATAAACCTATAATAGAAGCAATACAAACCTCATTTTGAGGGTAATTTTTTGGGTATGCCAAAACAAGAAGACAAGATGGAGAAGGTTGTCAATCTGTGTAAACGACGTGGTTTTATATTTCCTGGCTCAGAAATATATGGCGGTTTGGCCAATACCTGGGACTTTGGCCCCTTGGGAACTGAGCTCAAGCGCAATATCAAGAACGAATGGTGGAAGAGATTTGTGCATCAAAGAAAAGACATGGTTGGGCTTGATGCGGCCATTATCATGAACCCTAAGGTTTGGGAAGCTTCTGGACATGTGGCTGCTTTCAATGACCCCCTGGTCGAGTGCAAAAAGTGTCATGGACGCTTTCGAGCTGATCACATCATTGAAGAAGAGTTGGGCGAGAAAACAGAAGGGAAATCACTAGAAGAAATTGACGGCATCATCAAAGCTTCTGAGTTCAAGTGTCCCAATTGTGGGGCTGTTGAACTTGGTGAAGCACGGCAGTTTAATCTTCTCTTCAAAACCTTTATTGGACCAACGGAAGGTAGCAAAAGCACCGCTTATCTAAGAGGGGAGACCGCCCAGGGGATTTTTGTTAATTACAAAAATATTCTAGATACCATGCGTCCCAAAATGCCTTTTGGGATTGCTCAAATAGGAAAAGCTTTTAGAAATGAGATCACTCCAGGCAACTTCATTTTCCGAACCCTCGAGTTTGAACAAATGGAAATAGAGTACTTTGTCAAACCCAATGAGTGGGAAGACAATTTCAATATCTGGCTTCAAGCCATGAAGGATTGGCTAGAGAGTTTGGGCGTTTCTCCTGATAATTATCATGTTAGAGAACACGGCGCCGAAGAGCTATCACACTATTCCAAAAAAACAGTCGACATAGAATACAATTATCCTTTTGGTGGCTTCAAAGAACTGTGGGGCTTGGCTTACAGAACTGACTTTGATCTCAAGAATCACATGGACAAAAGTGGCAAGGACATGCGCTATTTTGATCAACAAGCCGGAGAAAAATATTTGCCTCATGTAATTGAACCGACATTTGGAGTTGAAAGAACAGTACTGACTTTGCTTCTTGAGGCATATACAGAAGAAGAAGTAAAAAGTGCCAAGGGCGAAAACGAAATTAGAACAGTCCTCAAACTGGACAAAAAGATAGCCCCATTTGAAGTGGCTGTTTTACCATTATCTAAAAAAGAAGATCTTTCAAGCGTGGCCACAAAAATTTTCCAAGATCTAATTCAAGACTTCAGGGCCGAGTACGATGAAACTCAAAGTATTGGCAAACGCTATCGTCGCCAGGATGAAATTGGGACACCCTTCTGCGTAACTGTTGATTTTGAGTCTTTGGAAGACAAAGCAGTCACCATTCGCGATAGGGACACTATGAAGCAGGAAAGAGTTTCTGTAGAGGATCTCAAAAACGTTCTAAAGAAAGCATTGAACTAATGGCATCTTCATATTTCAAGAATCTAATTCGGCTCAACAAGCAAGTTATTGAGACAGCTCCAATGTATTTTGAAGTTGGAATTTCGGAACGAGAACTTCTGCAGAAAATCAAAGAACATTTCGCAGACAAAGATATCAAGTTACGCCTTGCTTTTAGACCCATTATTGCCTTTGGACTCAATAGCACCAAGCCACATCACCGGGCCTCAGACTCAAGACTCAAAAAGAATCAAGCTGTGGTCGTTGACTTGGGACTTAAAGGCCAGGGTGTAATGACCGACCTAACTCGGACATTCTTCTTTGGTCGTAAAAGTAAGAAATTTGTGCAAGTCGAAAGAGCGGTCAAGAGGGCTCAGATTAAAGCTATTCAATCAATGAAGGCCTCGGTGCCCAGTAACATTCCTGATCTAGAAGCGAGAAATTATCTTAAAGATCATAATTTGGCTCAATATTTTATTCACGGTACAGGTCATGGGGTAGGGAGAAAGATCCATCAAAGACCATATCTAAGGCAAAAAAAGAGAATGACCAAAAGTGATGTCCTAAAAATAGGTCAGGTTATAACTGTTGAACCTGGAATATATTTACCCGGAAAATTTGGCTATAGAATTGAAGATATGGTCAAAATCAAAGCCAGAGGAGTTGAGATTCTAAGCTAGGTGCAAATTTATTATCAAATATTTATCTCATGAAAATTTCTCAGACAAAACTAAACAATGGTCTCAAGCTTATTCACGTCAAGAAAGAAAGTGAAGCCGCTACGGTACTTTTTATGGTCGGAGTTGGGTCAAAGTTTGAAACCAAAAGTAAGGCTGGCATTTCTCATTTTCTGGAACACATGTTTTTCAAAGGTACCAAAACAAGGCCGAGCTCAGTTCAAATTGCCGAGTATATAGAAGGTATTGGCGGTTCCTTTAATGCTTTTACCAGCAAAGAATTTACTGGCTACTATGCGGAGGTTTCCAGAAGTCATTTGGAAAGAGCTTTTAATTTTGTTTCTGATTTGATTATTCGACCACTTCTTCCGGCCGAAGAAATAGAAAAAGAAAAGGGTGTGATTGTCGAAGAAATGAATATGTATCAAGATATGCCGATGCAATATGTCTCCGAGAAATTTGAAGAACTTTTGTATGGCGATACCCCGGCCGGACGGTTGACTATTGGGACCAAAGAGGCGGTGCAATCTATGAAACGTCCGGATTTCAAAAATTATCTCAACAAGCATTACGGTATTCTAAATGGTGTTCTGGTGGTTGTGGGTGGCGATGATTTGTCCAAGGTGAAGCGAATGGCTAATAAATATTTTGCGGAACTTCAGAAGGGTCAGAAGCCAACTAGGGCTGCTGTCAAAGAAAAACAAAGCCAACAAGCTCTAATGCTTCTGACCAAAAAAACAGATCAATCACATCTATGTCTGGGTTTTAGAACCGTTTCTCTAAAATCAAAAGAGAGATACGCCGCCGCTGTTTTAGCGGGAATTTTGGGTGGGGGCATGAGCTCAAGACTATTTACTGAAATAAGAGAGAAAAGAGGATTGTGCTATTATATTAAAGCTTCTCAGAACAGTTATACTGACAGTGGTTATTTTGTTGTCAGAGCCGGGATCGACAACGCTAAAGTGGAAGAGGCCATCAAAGCGACTTTGGCAGAAATTAGAAGAATTAAAGACGAAGATATCCCCCAAAAAGAAATTAAGAAAATCAAAGAATTTCTTAAAGGAAAGTTGGCCCTGTCTCTTGAAACCACTCAAGACACAGCTATTTATATGGCCGAAAAGTTTGTTCTAGAAAACAAAATCGAATCTGTTTCTGAAGTGCAAAAGAAAATTGATGCGGTTAGTGAGGAGAACATCAAGCGACTTCTTAATAAATATTTTATCAATGAAGGCCTTAACTTGGCTGTTATTGGTCCCACAAAAAGCAAGGCCAAGCTAAATAAAATTCTTAAAATCTAATGTCATCAACACTCAACAGAAAAGTTGTTTTTGATGTTTCCATGGCAGCTTTTCTAAAATTAGCCTTTATTGCCTTCGCTTTGCTTATTCTATATTTGGTTAGAGAAGTTTTGCTTCTGATGTTTCTGGCGATTGTGATTGCCTCCGCTTTGGATCCTATCATTGATTTTTTGCAGAAAAAGAGAATACCGCGCGGAG